>NZ_JBYQFJ010000022.1:0-57301 GCF_057836705.1 Virgibacillus carmonensis
ACGGATGTTCTCTAACACAGCAAAGGACCGGGCGGTCTATGCCCGGTTTTTCTTACTTCCTTCGATGTTAAAAATATCAAGTTAGTTAAACCAATTCAACGGTTCCGGCTTTTTGTTTTGGAAAATGTGTTTTACCTCGGTATATTCTTCAAGTCCTGATTTACCTAATTCGCGTCCGATTCCTGATTGTTTGTATCCACCCCAAGGTGCTTGGGCGAAGTAAGGATGAAAATCGTTAATCCATACCGTTCCCATACGGAGTTCAGCAGCCACTTGATTTGCTTTAAGCGTATCTTCTGTCCACACGCCGCCTGCTAAACCATAGATGGAATCATTGGCTAATTGGATAGCCTCTTCTTTCGTAGTAAAACGCTCGACCGTTAACACGGGTCCAAATACCTCTTCTTGAACAATTCTCATGTCTGTTGTGCAATCTGTGAATAGTGTTGGTTCATAAAAGAAACCATTTTGTAACTCGGGCAAATTAGGACGTTTTCCGCCAGCACGTAATGTAGCCCCTTCCTGCTTTCCAAGCGCTACATAACTTTCTACTTTGGTACGATGTTCGGCTGAAATCATTGGCCCGGACTGCGTTGCCTCATCAAATCCATTCCCCAGCTTGATGTTTTTAACGCGCTCTATCAATTGGGAGATGAATTGATCATGGATTCTATCCTCTACAAGTAGTCTAGATCCAGCGGAACATACTTGACCTGCATGGAAATAAGCGGCATTAAGTGCTTGATCCAGTGCTGTTTCTAAATTAGCGTCGGCAAAGATAATATTTGGATTTTTGCCTCCAAGCTCTAATGCTATATTTTTCATGGTATTGGCAGCGGATTTCATAATTTTTTTACCGGTATGAATGCCTCCAGTAAAGGATATAAGGTCCACCAAGTTGTTATCTGCTAATTCTTGGCCAACCGTTTCCCCAGCACCTAATACTAAGTTAAATACACCAGTTGGAATTCCTGCCTCTTCTATTAACTCGGTAACCTTTATGGTAGTAAGTGGGGTGATTTCGCTAGGCTTTATCACCACTGTATTACCTGCTGCTAGTGCAGGCGCTATCTTCCATGAAGCTTGTAACAATGGATAATTCCATGGTGTGATTTGTGCACATACACCAACCGGTTCCCGCACAACTTTGCTTGAAGAATCAGGGATAGGTGATTCAATTATTTCGCCACCATCTTTGTCAGCGAGACCTGCGTAATAGCGAAACACCTTAGCGATATCATCCATATCTACACGACTTTCAACGGCTGTTTTACCTGTGTCCAGCGTCTCAAGCTCAGCCAATTCTTCTTTGTCGCGTTCAATAAAGGCAGCGACTTTCAACAAAAGTTTTCCACGCTCCGATGCAGGGGTGTTACACCAATGGCCATTGTCAAAAGCAATTCGCGCGGCTTGGATTGCCTCGATTGCGATTGATTTATCACCCTCAGCAACTTTAGCTATAATTTCTTGGTTAAAGGGGTTGATGATATCACGTGTTTGATTATTATTTGGTTGGATCCATTCCCCGTTTACAAACATTTTTTTAATATGCATAAAAAAACTCCTTCTGTTTAGTGTAGATCCTGATCTTGTGAAATGGATTATTTATATACGATGACATAATCGTTTTCTATCTTGACAGGAAAGCTTGGCAGTTTGTGTGTTGGATCGGCTAACATACGACCCTCATCCTTCACATTAAATTCACGTCCATGCCAAGGGCAACGGAGAATCTCACCATCTTGACAGAATGTATATTCTCCTGGACGATCAGATTGAGGTGCACCACAGAGTTTTCCCTTGGATAAGGGCCCACCTTGGTGGATACACTTATTTGCAAAAGCGTAAAATTCTTCATCCAGCGTTTTGCAAATTACAATAGAAATCCGTCCGAGTTCAGCTTCCCGCAATTCTCCTGGTTCCATATCATTTATGTGACAGACAGTTTGTTGCATTATTTTTTTCCCTCCTGCTACTTCAATTTTGGATAGAATGCACGTGCATTTTCAGAAAATATTTTTTTCTTAAGATCGGGGTCCAAGCTAGGTAAGGACCGGTGCGGCGAATCAAAATCCCAGTGGGGGTAATCCGTTGCAAAGCAAAGCATTTCATCTGAACCCATTTGATCAAGTACGGATAAGAAGTCCTTTTTATTTAATTCCTCTGATGGTTGGGTACAAAATCGAACGTGTTCTTTCATGATATCGCTAGGCTTTCTTTTGATCCAAGGTACTTCATGACGAAGATCCTTGTATTGCTGATCAAGTTTCCACATCAAATGAGGAATAAACGTAAAGCCGCCTTCAATCATCATAAGTTTAAGATTTGGGAACTTCTCGAATACACCGTTGAATATCATGTTCGTCACCTGCATCATGTGTGTTGTAGGCAGGAGGCTGTGCCATTCTATAAAGTACCTTGGCCATTTACCAAAATATAATGGTGGCTCATTATGATGCATGCCGATCATCAATTCATATCTTTGGGCAGCTTCATAGATAGGGTGAAAGTAAGGGTCGCCCCACATCTTATCATCAATAGGCAGTAATATTTGAACCATTTTTGGATGTGACCCAACTCTTTCTATTTCACGAATGGCTCCACCCGGATCTTCCGCATTAATGTGCACAGAACCGTAAAGTCGCTCGTCTTTTTCCAACCAATTCTCTATTTGCCAGTCATTGTAAGCGGATGCGAGTGCTGTCGCCATCTCATACCATCCATGCATGGATGATGGTGATGGATCCAAGGCGCCGGTAAGAATACCGTATTCGTGACCAATGTCATCAAGTAGTTGTTCCTGCATAAAGGGTAGATCAGACCCTGCTTGCCGGCCATCCGGTAATTTAGCATCGGCACGGTTAACACCTGCTACAGAAGGCTGCGTGTATGGCAAATGTTTTTCCTGAATCCAATTCGCATCCTCGATATACCTTCTATATGGATTATCTAAATACTTGAATAGGTCTTTATACGCAACACTTTCGTGGATATCAACGTCTATAATTCTCTTTTTTTGTTGTTGATTGTTGTTACTCACAATATACCCTCCCGGTTGTTATTTATCTTATCTAGCATTATAGCAATCTCCTTATTTAAACCCTAACTCGGGAATAGACTGTGAGTAACACTGAGTGAGCTTAGTGTTACTCAGTGAGCGTCAGTAATGCTCAGTGATGCAAATTCGTTTTCTGTAGTAACACCTTGCAGCTGAAAAATGTTTCTTTATATCAAAAGCACAGTAATTAATTTAAATTTAAAAAAGTATTGACAAACAATCGATGGTCAACATATAATAAGAAACTATAACATTTAAACAATTAAATTATCATATATTTCGGCAACGAAAGGAAAAGTAGTGCCTTATCTCCCTGTTTTAGAGAGCTGATGGTTAGTGGGAATCAGTACAAAGATAAGCATGAATTACACCCTGGAGCTTCTTTTTCTAGTAAAGAGAGATCTTTATGAAGAGAAAGACGGTCAATTGATCGTTAACAAAATGAAGTGGTGAACAAATTCCGTTCACAACTAGGGTGGTACCGCGATTACAATCGTCCCTACTGATTAATCAGTAGGGACTTTTTTAATACAAAAAAATTGAATTATTTATAAGCAATGAAAGGAAACAGTAGTGTCTTATCTCCCTGTTTTAGAGAGCTGATGGTTAGTGGGAATCAGTACAAAGATAAGCATGAATTACCATCCTGGAGCTTCTTTTTCGTATTAAAGAGAATTCTTTAATTAGAGAAAGACGGTCAACCGATCGTTAACATTAACAAGAGGTGAACAGTTCTGTTCATAATAAGGGTGGTACCACGGTGAAAATCGTCCCTGTCGTTTAAATAAAAACGGCAGGGACGATTTTTTTATTATTTGAGGGAGTGATGCTTGTATTATTACACTAAAAGAAAGCTCGTTTTTATCGGTATAAAGTATAAAAAAACCATGGCGACGAGCCGAGATTTTCTGGAATTATGTGTCTAACTATAAAAACAAAAATTAGGAGGAATAAGATATGACTACAAATGACTTAACGCAATTACGTGACAAAATAGATGGGGTTAACTTACAACTGCTTAAATTACTAAACGAACGAGCGGAAATCGTTCAGGAAATTGGTGAACATAAGGAAAAACAAGGAGTAGCCCGATTTGATCCAGTTCGTGAGCGTCAAGCACTCGATTTAATTATCCAGCATCATGACGGACCTTTCGAAGCTTCAACCATTCAATACATTTTTAAAGAAATTTTTAAAGCTAGCTTAGAGCTTCAAAAAGATAATCATAAAAAGGCATTACTCGTTTCACGAAAAGCACGTCCTGAAAATACGATTGTTGATGTGAATGGTGAAAAAATTGGTGATGGGGAACAACGATTCATTATGGGGCCATGCGCAGTTGAAAGTTATGAGCAAGTAAAAGCGGTTGCCTTAGCAATGAAAGAGCAAGGACTTACCTTTATGCGAGGCGGAGCGTTCAAGCCTCGGACTTCTCCATACGATTTTCAGGGACTGGGACTTGAAGGCCTGCAAATTTTAAGAGAAGTTGCAGATGAGGTAGGAATGCAGGTTGTCAGTGAAATCCTTGCACCACATGATGTGGAAAAGGCGCTGGATTACGTTGATGTTATTCAGGTGGGTGCCCGTAACATGCAAAACTTTGAATTGCTTAAAACGGTCGGAAAAGTGAAGAAACCAGTTCTCCTAAAGCGTGGGCTTTCAGCAACCATTGATGAATTTATTAATGCGGCTGAATATATCATTTCGCAAGGAAACGACCAGATCATTTTATGTGAGCGTGGTATTCGCACATACGAAAAGGCAACGAGAAATACATTAGATATTTCCGCTGTACCGATCTTGAAAAAAGAAACACACTTGCCAGTTGTAGTTGATGTAACCCACTCGACAGGAAGAAAAGACTTGCTTCTACCAACCGCAAAAGCAGCTCTTGCTATTGGAGCAGATGCCGTTATGGCGGAAGTTCACCCGGATCCTGCAGTTGCGTTATCCGATTCAGCTCAGCAAATGAACATTCCTGAATTTAATGAGTTTATGGATATATTAAAGGTTTTCAAAAATAAGTTAGCGTAATAAGGAGGAAGGTTAATGAAATGGAAAGAACAGATTCTGGATTTGCGAGCGTATCAGCCTGGAAAATCGATTGAAGAAGTTAAGGAGCAGTATCAACTAGATTCAATCGTCAAACTGGCTTCAAATGAGAATCCATTCGGTTATTCACCAAAAGTAGATACTGCATTAAAAGAATTCCATTCGTCATTTATTCTTTATCCTGATGGGGATGCTTTTAAATTACGTGAAGCAACTGCATCTTTAATAGGTGTAAATAAAAAACAATTAATTTTTTCAAATGGAACGGATGAACTCGTCCAGATTATTTCTAGAGCCATGCTGGAACACGGGAAAAATACAGTAATGGCCACGCCAACTTTTCCACAATATAAACATGCGGCCATCATCGAAGGAGCCGAAGTACGTGAAGTAGAGTTAGTCAATGGAAATCATGATTTGAACAAAATGCTTGCCATGATCGATGAAAATACAGCAATTGTTTGGGTTTGCAGCCCTAACAATCCAACTGGGAGTTATATTCCGGAAAATGAGCTTTGGTCCTTTTTAGAGAAGGTGCCAAAAGATGTGCTAGTCGTTCTTGACGAGGCTTACTTTGAATATGTAAATGATTCCTATGATTCTCTTGCCTTTTTAAATAAGTTTTCGAATTTAATCATCATGAGAACTTTTTCTAAAATGTATGGTCTTGCTAGTTTTCGTGTTGGTTATGGGGTTTCGTCGGCAACGAATATTAAAAGACTAGAACCGATTCGTCTTCCTTTTAATACGAATGTACTCGGCCAACTAGTAGCATCCGCTGCGATAACAGATCAAGTCTTTGTAGAAAGATGCAGGCTGAGGAATTCGGAAGAAAGAGAAAAATATTATACGTTTTGTCAGGAAAATCAACTTCATTATTTTCCTTCGCAGGGCAATTTTGTCTTAATTGATTTTGATCGCGATGGTGACGCGGTAGCCAACTTTTTGTTATCAAAAGGTCTAATCGTTCGTTCTGGTAAATCATTAGGTTTCCCAACATCAGCCCGTATTACAATCGGTTCAGAGGTACAAAACGAACAAGTAAGAAGTGCTATCAAGGAATTTATGGAAAAAGGTGTAGAACTACAGGAGGATCATTCATGAGTGGAAACGTATTTATCGTAGGATTAGGATTAATTGGGGGTTCATTAGCCCTCATAATTAAGAATCAACATCCAGATGCAAAAATCTATGGGTACGACGTGAAGCAAAGTGAAGTAGAGAGAGCAAGCGTACTCAACATAATCGATGAAAAAGTAGCTTCTTTTCGACAGGGAGCAGAATTAGCAGATTTAATCATCCTGTCTACACCAGTATTAGAGATGGAAAAATTAATAAAACAATTATCAAGCCTTACCTTAAAGGAAAACGTTATTATAACTGACACAGGTAGTACAAAAGGGGGGATTATGCAACTTGCTGATGATTTGTTGCAAAGAGAGGTAACGTTTATTGGAGGACATCCAATGGCAGGTTCGCATAAAGCAGGCGTGGAAAGTGCTAAGGCACATTTATTTGAAAATGCTTTTTACGTACTAACACCTCACGCTGATACCCTTTCAGAAAGAATAGAAGAATTAAAAGACTGGCTAAGTGGGGCGAATTCTCACTTTCTAGTTCTCGATACAGAGGAACACGACTATATTACGGGGGTAGTAAGTCACTTTCCCCATGTTATAGCGGCAGGCCTGGTCAACTTAGCAAAAAAGAACGCGGACAAAAATCCGCTCATAAGCTTGTTAGCTGCAGGCGGATTTCGGGATGTAACTAGGATTGCGTCCAGTAATCCTAACATGTGGAAAGATATCGTTAAACAAAACCGGCTTAACTTATTAGCTTTATTAGAAGACTGGATGATGGAAATGCGAAACATACAAAATGTCTTAGTAGAAGAAGATGACAACGATATTATCCATTTCTTTGAAGAAGCAAAAGAATACCGGGATTCATTGCCAGTCCATTCCAAAGGAGCAATTCCGTCCTATTATGACTTATATGTGGATGTAATGGATGTACCTGGAGCCATCGCAGGTATTACTTCATTGCTAGCGGAACAAGCGATTAGTATAACTAACCTTCATATAATCGAATCCAGGGAGGGGTTACTCGGTGTCTTGCGGATTAGTTTTCAAAAGGATGAAGACCGTACCAAGGCTCAAGCTTTACTTAACCATAACGATTTTAAGACATATGAGGCAGCATAATAATATTGTACGGCACTACTAAAAATAGTGTCGTATTTTTTATTGATATTGAAAAAGTACACGTCAATTTGTTGGATTCAATAGCTGGTGTAAGTCTATCATTTACACTTAGTTTAAAGGTAGTTCAGCGATTACATTTGTTCCATCCAAAACAACCAATTTTACATTCAATGCAAATTTTTTTATCATTTCTAAATCCTTTATGTCCTTAAAAACATATTCTGCATGAAAGTCGCCTACTTGATTAGGAGGAATTTGACCTCTTCCACCAAATCCGACTGTCTGCATTTTTATATATTTTGTATTAGGGAGTATTTTCATGAATTTTTCTAATTTCTTATCTGGGACTACGACAATTTCCATACCTTGGTATTGGTATCCAGGATAATCAAATTCATTTCCGATAGTAGTAGAACCTGTATTTTTAATTTTTAAATCATATCGGATATTGTTCTGAGCCTCATTAATCGTAGTATCAACGTTAATTATTTTTAGATGGTCTTGGTGATCAAAACCTGTTAAAAGTAAAAGCGATGTCATAATAACGAAAATAATCCTAGTCACAAAAGTTACTCCTTTCGTAATTATATAAGCCTTTTTATCCTGCCCTAATGTAAAAAACCTATTTAAATAAGGTTTTACCAGACATGGGAAAAGAATAAACAAGCATATACCGTAATAGGGTGCTTATCTTGAATAAGGTTTAGCGCTTCTTCTGACATTTAAAGCCCATAAATAAGTGAAGTTAATTAGTAATAACGTGCTAAACTCTATCAGTTAGCACTTTTTTAATGCAATAGATTCTACTATCTATCTTAAATAAAAAACTTGAAACTTTTATACGTAAATTCTTCTCTAATGGTAAAGGGGGACAAGCATGGATCATTTAAAACTTATAAAAAAGGCGAAAAACGGCAACAAAAAAGCATTTGAAGATCTCCTTTCACTACATAGTGGACAGTTATATCGTACCGCTTTCCTATATGCAGGTAATCGCGAAGATGCTCTGGACATAGTACAAGAAACTTCTTATAAGGCATTTATATCAATTGGGAGTTTAAAAAATAATAAATACTTTTCTACATGGCTAACAAGAATACTTATCTATAGTGTTTATGACCTGAAGAAAAAACAAAAAAAAGATATACCGTTTGAAAATGTGGGTGAACTTTCATCCGAGAAAGTTCAAGAAAACATTGAACATATTGATTTAGTTAGAGCTATTAGTGACTTACGAGATACCTATCGGGATGCTATTATTTTATTCTATTATCAAGATCTACCGATTAAGGAAGTAGCTAATATTATGAACATACCTGAAAATACAGTTAAAACATACCTTCAAAGAGGAAAAAAGCGGTTAAAAACTATTTTAGAGGGGATGGGGTACAATGAAGGAAAAATTATTTCAAGATAAATACGATAAAATAGAAGTTCCAGAAGAAGATGTTCAAAAGGCAATTCGGGGTGGTATAGAAAAAGCTGATGATAGTTCTATTTTCAAGAAAAAGAAGAGCAGAACTAGGAAATTTATTATTTCAACTACAGCAGCTGTTACTTTACTGTCAACCAGTTTCATAGTTCCGTCTGTATCGAATGTGTTGGCTGATGCCCCACTTGTTGGGCAATTATATTCAAATTTTAATGATTTAGTTGGAAGAAGTCTTGAATCACAACAATTAATCACTCAATTAAATGAATCAGCTAGCAGTGAAGGAATAAACGTCATGATTACAAGTGCCTATTACGATGGAGCTGTTATCGGTGTTACTTTTGATGTGACAGGTGATGTAAAGGAGAATCAAAGTGGCAAATTAGCTGGATTTTATGAAATATTTAATGGAAATGAAGCAATTGCTGAGAGCAAAGAAATTGTTCAGATGGAAAAAACGGATAAAGGGTATACTGGACAAATTCAATTGCATTACCCTGGAGAAGAGTTGCCTGCTAACACGACATTTCCTTTGGAGTTTCTGAGAATTGGAAATGATGAAGGAGCATGGAAATTCGATGTTCCTATTAAACAACTGCCAAATCAAATTATTAGAGTTGACAAAGCAAGTAGTGATAAAAAGGCAGACGTACTGGTTCATTTCAATTCAATTATAGCAGGTAAGGCTTCTACAGCAATTGAATACACAAGCACATTCCCGGCTGAGGGCAAGAACGACCAAGTTCGATTAGAAGCTTATGATGACCAAGGAAATAAGATTAGAATTTCGATGGACGGTATTGATCTAAAGAAAACAAAAAAAGATAAACAAATGATAGTAAAAGGAAGAAGTATTATTCCTCAAGAACTTTATGGGAAAACGAATTATATCAAAATACATCCGAAAGTAGCTCTAAATCCAAGGAGTCAGTTTGTTAAATTAGATCAAGAAACACCTTTTGTAATAAGTTCTGATCGACAAGATCTCTCCGTAAGTCTGGAGAATATCACTATAAACGACGATACTGTTGTTATTGATTTTCAGATAAATGAGGGAGAAGAAAAGAATCAACGATTACTTTTCTATAAGAACATAGCCCGAAATGATGTAATAATGGTGAAGGAATCGGAAAAGGATATTTATAAGGAACCAATGGAACACTCCATAAAAGTTTTAGATGAAGGCGATTTAAGATTTAGAAGCACATTTGATCTTAGCTCTCTAGATGATTTTAAAAATAACGGTTATGTCGTAAGAGTTGGATTAGGTGGTTTAAGTAGTAATATACCTGTAGAGATGGAACCAGTAAAAATTTATTTGAAATAAAAGTAGATATACTTACAACACTTCATACATTTATTGGTTACATTAAAATAATAATTTGTTCAACTGAGGGGCACGTTTATTGAATAACGTGCCTTTTAGTATAGATGCGAATAGTAGAAAAAGGCATAATAAGCTAATTAAATATTTATGCTAAATAATATAGATTGTGAAGTATTAACCCCCACTGCCAAATAGTGCGCAATTTATTACACAATTTAATTGTATTTCTAGTACGATTCAAGTTCTGTAACGGTACCCTGGTTTTTTTCCTGAAATATTACTTTTTCCAATTCATGGAATACCGACCTCTCATAAGTCACAATCAGTAACCGCTTTCTTTATTGAAAGAACAATCACCCAGTCAACAAGGGATATTATTCTATTAAAATAATGCAACTGAAAATATTCTAATTGTAACAAATAATCTGAAAACACCATAGACAAACGATCTTTGAGGTGGTATATTATTAGGAATTTACATCATGAGGAGGGGTTTTATGTTAAGTAATCCGCTAATAGCTACGGTTTTGATCTTTTCTTTAATTGCATTAGGGGAGTGGCTATCTATTGTTTCCAGAGCCCGAATCCCTATGCTGCTTACTGCAATGGTTGGTTTTTTAGTTTGTTCATGGACAGGCATTTTTCCTGAAGATATTTTAGAGAAATCAACTTTTCCAGCTTTAGGAGCAATTTTGATCGGCCCAGCTATTTTGCATATGGGTACGTTAATTCCCTTCTCTATACTTAGAAGCCAACTTAAAGCGGTAGTTATTGCTCTCAGTGGCATCGTTGTGGCTGGCGTTTTACTATTGACGATTATTCCATTGTTTTTTGACTATGCAACAGCAGTTGCTGGTTTTGGCCCAATCAGTGGAGGGATTATTGCTCTTATCATTACTTCAGAAAAACTGACTGAACTTGGACTTACAAGCATTATTGTCATACCGGCTTTAATTGTAGCTTTTCAGGGCGTTCTCGGAATGCCGCTTGCGATGAATTTCATGCGAAGGTATGCCATTAAGATGCAGAAAGAAATGGATGATGGGACGTTTGTTCCGATGGCTAGTGGGCAGGATTCTGATAAAAAGGTTAATGACAAAGCAAAATCCAGTTCATTTAAATCTAGCGTGACATTAAAACTATTTTCTGTGTTTGTGGGTGCTGCAATTGGAATTTCACTAGGAGAAGTTACTCCTATTCATTACAGTTTATGGTGTTTAGTAATCGGTCTAATCGGTGTTAAAGTTGGGCTTTTTGAAACAAGATCTCTTGAAAAATCGAATTCATTTACCCTGACAATGATGGGAATTATCTTTGTCGTAATTGGTACAATGGCTGATGTAACACCTCAGGATGTAGTGAATAATTTACCGAGCATCATTTTAATTCTGTTACTCGGTACATTTGGAATAGCACTTGGTGGCTACCTTGCATCTAGGTTTGTTAAATGGCATCCATTCAAAGGTATGCCTGTAGCATTAACAGCCCTTTTTGGTTTCCCTGGTGATTATATACTCTGTGAAGAAGTTAGCAGAAGTGTAGCGAGAAACGAACAAGAAGAAAAAGTCATATTCAATGAGCTGTTAACACCTATGCTAATCGGTGGATTTACTACAGTCACGATCGCATCAGTGGTTATAGCAGGATTATTAGTACAAACATTATAACTTGGAGGTATACAAAATGACAAAAATGATTATTAAAAATGGGTTATTAATTGACGGTAACGGCGGAGAGCCGAAGAACGATTCTGTGGTAGTAGTGGAAGGTGAACAAATTGTTTATGTTGGTGCTGAATCTAACTACTCAGCTACAGGTGAAGAAACAGTCGTGGATGCCGAGGGAGGTACCATTCTTCCAGGAATAATCGATACGCATGTGCACGTGATGATGGAATTTTCGCCAATTGCAGACAGGCTAGCTACACCATTTTCATTTATGTATTATAAAGCAGCTAAACACTTAGAAAGCACCTTGCATGCTGGGATAACCTCTGTACGTGATGCGCTAGGTGCGGATTTAGGTATAAAAAAAGCAGTTGATGATGGCTTGATCGCAGGCCCAAGATTGCAATTAAGTATTAATGCACTGACCATTACTGGTGGGCATGGTGATGGGTATACCGTTTCCGGGAATACAACGGATATTTTACCTTCTGATTATCCAGGTATGCCTAATGGTAAATGTGACGGTATTGAAGAAGTACGGAAGAAAACACGTGAAATGCTGCGTGCTGGGGCAGAGGTCATAAAAGTTCATGCAACTGGCGGGGTATTAAGCGCTACTGATCACCCTGAGTTTACACAGTTTTCATTGGAAGAATTAAAAGTTATTGTCGAGGAAGGACGCTTTCGAAAAGGCGTTAAAGTGATGGCCCATGCGCAAGGTGCTGAAGGAATTAAAAATGCAGTTAAAGCAGGCATCCATTCGATTGAACATGGTATCTTTTTAGACGATGAGGCAATTGAATTAATGAAGGAAAACGGGACATTTTTAGTACCTACACTACTTGCCCCTGTTGCTGTGTTAGAAACTGCAAAGGACGTTGGAATGCCAGATACTGCAGTTGAGAAATCCAAAGAAGTAATTGAACATCACATGACAAGTATAGCAAAGGCTTACAAAGCTGGTGTGAAGATTGCAATGGGAACTGACGCCGGTGTGATGAAACATGGTACGAATTTAAGAGAACTTGGGTTAATGGCAGACATTGGCATGACACCAATGGAAACAATTGTAGCTTCTACAAAAACTGCTGCAGAATGTTTAGGTTGGGAAGCTAAGGTTGGGACGATTGAACGGGATAAACTGGCAGATATCATTATTGTTAAAGGTAATCCATTAGAGGATATTCATTCACTTGCAAATAATGATACGATTCAAGTTGTTATCAAGAATGGGAAAATAGAAAAAAATACAGTTGCAAAGGCGACGTCACCGATTGTCGTTTCATAATAGCAAAGGGACTGTTACCAAAAGCTAAGGCTATTGGTACAGTCCCTATTGTTTATATGCACTGCAACTGGAGCACAACTTCATAACTAGAGTTTAAATCCTTTACGACTTTTGAAACGTTTTAAAAGTACGCTACTTTCTACCCTCGTGATTCCCTGGACTGAGTATAGTTCATTATTAATAAACGTTTCAAGCATTTTAAAATCTTCCACTAGGACGTGCATATGAAGCGTGCTTGGTCCTGTCATTTGATAGATACTGGCAACATTTGAGTTATCTGCTAGATTTTGCGCTACTTCTTGTAGCTGCTTTGGTTCTACATCCACTTCAAAAAAAGCGGAAACCTTTTTTCCGAATTTCTCTGAATTTACCGTGACCGTAAAATTTTCAATTACGCCTTTATCAATAAGGTTCTGTATTCTATCTTTTACAGCTACTCGCGATAACCCTATTTTTTCAGCTAACTCAACATACGAAATTCTACCATCTTTCACTAGTTCTTCAACTACTCTTTTATCCACATCATCAAATTTCATAAAGGTTGACTCCCAAAATTATATTTCAAAGTTGTTGATTATTTAATAATAGCAGAAAATGTTAAAACTAACAAAATTTATTTTTCTAAAAACTAAACTAATTATACAAAATGAAACCATTAATGTTTAATTTTGGTATAAATGTAAGCTTTTATATTGATTTAACTTACTTTTGTTCAAAAATCTATTGACATGCAATTAAGGGTTTTGTACAATATTAATAATTTAATAAAAAGTTTGAAAACTATATTAAATGAAGGAGGGATAGAGTGATCGGATTAATCGTTAGGAGATTACTTCAACTAATTTTATTATTATTTGGTATCTCATTTTTAGTATTTATGAGTATGCATATCGCGCCAGGTGATCCAGCTACAATAATCGGTGGACCGACTGCGAGTGCTTCAGATCTCGAAGCAATTAGAGCAGATTTAGGGTTGGATAAACCAGTTCTGGTTCAATATGTAGATTACTTAGGTGGAATTTTACAAGGTGATTTTGGCTACTCTTATCAAACAGGACAATCGGTTACAGATGCAATTATAACCCGGTTTCCAAGTACGATAAAGCTTGCTGCCGCTAGTATGGTTGTAGCTGTTATTATTGGGATCATTGCTGGAATTATTGCTGCTATTAAACAGAATTCCTGGATTGACATCTCCAGTACGACTTTCTCTTTAGCAGGAGTTTCTATACCGAATTTCTGGCTAGGTACCATGCTAATACTTATTTTTTCTGTACAGCTACAATGGCTTCCGGTAGGTGGTTTAAATGCCCCTTTTTATACCATTGAAGGTATGAAAGAATTGATATTACCAGCCATTACATTAGGAACGGCTTCAGCAGCTTTAATCGCCCGTATGAGTCGGTCGTCAATGTTAGAAGTAATTAGGTCCGATTATATTCGTACTGCCAGAGCAAAGGGTGTTAAGCAGCGATCGGTAATATGGGTTCATGCACTGAGAAATGCAATGATTCCGGTTGTAACTGTTGTTGGTATAAATTTCGGTTCTTTATTGGGTGGCACCATCATTACAGAGCAAGTATTTGCTATTAATGGGATAGGAAGATTAATGATCGATGCGATTGCATCAAGGGATTTTCCAGTGGTACAGGGAACAGTGTTACTAGTGGCTGCTATCTTTGTAATCGTTAACTTAATAGTAGATGTAGTTTATGCAATTATAGATCCTAGGATAACGTATAACTAAGAGAGGAGGTCAAGTAGTGCCGGCTAATTTAGCTTTAAATGATAAAAACGTAACTCCCAAGAAAAAAGAACGATATCTCGTACAAACGATCAAACGTGTACTAAAAAATAAATTAGCGGTCTTTGGGCTTTTCATTATTACACTATTGATTATTATAGCTTTATTTGCTCCTTTACTCGTTAGCCAGGGGCCTTTTGAACAAAACTTGTCAGAAACAGAACTTGGAATAGGTGCAGAAGGTCACTTTCTTGGAACTGACAACTATGGAAGAGATATGTGGTCACGATTGGTTTACGGGGCAAGGATTTCCCTCGTTGTAGGCTTGTCATCCGTGATACTAGGTTTAATTGGCGGCCTTACATTAGGTCTTCTAGGTGGTTACTATCGGAAAATTGATGGTTTTATTATGAGAATTGTAGATTTGTTATTTGCCTTCCCTGGTATATTGCTTGCGATGCTTATTATCGCAATGTTAGGAACAAGTCTAGTAAATGTGGTTATTGCTATCAGTATTTGGTCAATACCAGGTTGCGCTAGAATTGTCAGGGGTAGTGTCTTATCAGTTAAAAAGCAAGAATATATTTTGGCGATGAAGTCTTTAGGAGCAAGTGATACAAGAATTATTCTAAAGCATATATTGCCTAACTGCACAGCACCAATTATTGTATTTGCGACTATGCGAATGGGTACAGCAATTTTATCTACATCAGCTTTAAGTTTCTTAGGCTTAGGAGCACAACCACCAACTCCAGAATGGGGAGCGATGATTGCTGCGGGTCAAGATTTTATGTGGAGCGCTCCACATATGTCAATTATTCCAGGAATAGCTATCATGCTAACCATCTTTGCATTTAATGTTGTTGGTGATGGATTAAGGGATGCGTTAGATCCAAATATGGAATTAGATGTATAAAATAAGGAGGATATAATGATGAGTAAGAGAATGCTTCAGCTTATGACTTTATTAGTGTTAACAGTACTTGCTTTGGTTGGATGTAGTGAAGAAAGCAGTAGTGAAAATGGTGGTGAGGATGCTCCGGCTGAACTAACATATGCATCAACTTCAGATGCTGCCGGGTTGTCACCCATTGATACAAATGATTCCGTATCTTCTAATGTTACGTATCAAATCTATGAAACTTTATTTACACAAGATCCGGAAACATTGGAAGCGAAGCCGTTACTGGCAGAATCATACGAAACACCTGATGCTAACACTTGGGTAATCAAGCTGCGCGAAGGGATTACGTTTCATGACGGAACTCCTTTCAATGCAGAAGCTGTAAAATATACGTTTGAACAAATTAAAGATCCTGAAAGAGCTGCTCCAAGAGCGTCCTTGCTAGAGCCGATTTCTTCCATTGAGGTTAAAGATGAATACACGGTTGTTCTTAAAACGGATAAACCATATGGTCCAATGTTAGCTGCTTTAAGCCATACGAATGCAGCCATTGTTAGTCCGACTGCCGATAAGGAAGGGGATATTAACAAGGATCCTGTAGGCACTGGTCCATTCGTATTTGAAGAATGGGTAGAAGGGGATCACATCACTCTAAAGAGGAATGAAGACTATTGGAAGGAACCTGCACAATTGGAGAAAGTTACGTTTAAGGTAGTTCCAGAGGCTTCAACAGCCATCTCCATGCTGGAAACAGGAGAAGTCCAATTTATCGATGCTTTACCTTCTGATCAGCTTCCTAGAATTGAGTCACTTAAAGGTGTTGAGGTACAAAAGGCTGAAGGAACACGCGTATCTTATTTAGGGTTTAATATGGATAAGGCACCATTTAATGAATTAGCATTTAGACAAGCTGTTGCATATGGTGTTGATCAAGAAACATATGTAGAGCAGTTAAATGGACTTGGAATTTACAACGAGAGCATAATCGGTCCAAAAGTCTTTGGTTACAACGAAGAAGCGAAAGATGCAGGCTATGCGTTTGACCAGGAAAAGGCCTCAAAATTAATAGAAGAAAATGGGTATACTGGCCAAGAAATAACACTTTTAGTAGCTAATAGAGATAATTACATGAAGATGGCAGAGATTGTTCAGGCTCAGCTAACCGAAATTGGTTTAAATGTAGAAATTGAAACAATGGAATGGGCAACTTTTCTAGAAACTGCAAGAAAGGGAAATTACGAAATGACATTCCTAGGCTGGTCAAATAGTACTGCTGATGGAAGTGAGTTGCTATATCCAAATCTACATTCAGACAATATCGGATCCTCGAACTTCGGTAGATATAATAATGAAGAGTTTGATAAATTAGTAGAAGAGTCACGCGAAACGGTTGATCAGGAAGTCCGAAAAGAAAAATTACATGAAGCAAATGTCATGGCAATAAAAGATGCACCGTGGATAGTTATGGAACACGGAACGGTAACAGCTGCTTATGATGAATCAGTTGAAGGATTGGTTGTAGATCCTACTGGTCAATGGTTACTTTATAATGTTAGCAGAAAGTAGGGTTATGAATGGAACATCTGTTGCAAGTTGAAAATCTTGTTACCCAATATCGGACAGCCAATGGGAAAGTCCCGGCTGTTCGGGGTATTTCTTTCTCAGTGAGTAAGGGAGAGACCTTATGTATCGTGGGTGAATCTGGGTGTGGGAAAAGTGCCACTTCCCTGTCGATAATGGGTCTTTTACCAAATAATGGAGAAATTACCGGATCCATACGTTTAAAGGACGAGGAAATTATAGGTAAAACAGAAGAACAACTACAAAAGATTAGAGGAAATAAAATGTCGATGATTTTTCAAGAGCCAATGACTGCTTTAAACCCAGTTTTCACTATAGGTTTTCAGCTTCGGGAGCCATTGATGATTCATCGCGATATGTCTAAAAAAGAAGCAACACTGAAAAGCATTGATTTACTTGATCAGGTCGGTATACCAAACCCGAAGGAAAAGCTAAAACAATTTCCACACGAGCTCAGTGGTGGAATGAGACAGAGGGTAATGATTGCTATGGCGCTGGCATGTAAACCGTCACTATTAATAGCTGATGAACCAACAACAGCCCTGGACGTGACAATTCAGGCACAGATTTTAGATTTAATTGATGATTTAAAAGAACTGATGGGAATGGGTGTTGTATTTGTAACACATGACATGGGCGTTGTAGCTGAGATAGCTGACCGGGTTATGGTTATGTATGCTGGAGAAGTTGTCGAAATGGGTGACGTGTACAGTGTTTTTAATGACCCACAACATGCTTATACGAAAAAACTCTTGGCAGCAGTGCCGAATGTAGATGATGACAGTAAATATTGGCTTCAGGGGGTGGATAACCATGACAAATCAACAGCCACTACTTGAAGTGAAGGATTTGAAAAAATACTTCCCAATTAAAAGCGGTATATTGCAACGAACAACAGCAAATGTAAAAGCGGTACAGGATGTTAGTTTGCAGGTATATGAAGGAGAAACACTTGGAATTGTGGGTGAATCTGGTTGTGGAAAGTCAACATTTGGTAGAACGATTCTAGGGTTAGATGAGCTAACAGAAGGTTCTATTATGTTCCGTGGAAAAGATATTGGCGGACTGTCAAGCCGGAAATTAAAGGACTACAAAAAAGATATGCAGATGATATTTCAAGATCCGTTTGCATCCTTAAATCCACGCCAACGAATTGGTAATGCTTTGGAAGAGGTATTTGTCATTCATAGTAATTTATCAAAAAAGGATAGGGAAAAACGGGCACGTGAACTTTTAGTAGAAGTAGGATTAAAGGAAGAGCATTATGAAAGATATCCACACGAATTTAGTGGGGGACAACGACAACGTATTGGAATTGCCCGCGCGATTGCACTTAATCCTTCGTTAATAGTCTGTGATGAAGCGGTGTCTGCACTTGATGTATCCGTGCAAGCCCAAATTATTCGACTGCTCAATGATCTGCAAGAAAAGTATCAACTGACATATATGTTTATTTCTCATGATTTAGGTGTTGTCAGACACATGTGTGATCGTGTGTTAGTGATGTATCTTGGGAAAATGGTGGAACTCGGATCATCAGAACAGATATATAAGAATGCAATGCATCCCTACACAAAAGCGTTATTATCAGCAATTCCTCGTCCAATTCCTGGTCGAAAAAAAGAACGTATAAAGTTAGAGGGAGATTTGCCGAGTGCCTCCAATTATCCGACGGGCTGTCCATTCCATACACGATGTCCATTGGCTCAGGAACACTGTAAGGTAGAAGTTCCTGAATGGCGAGAAGTCGAGGATGGTCATTTTGTGGCTTGTCACGAGGTTTAATGCTAAAATAATCTAATAATAGTACGTATACAAGGAGTGTTTATATGTTTTCTTTTAACAATCAATCCCATCCGTATCCAAATACGCGAAATGCTACCTATGCAAAAAATGGTATGGTTGCAACGTCTCAACCACTTGCCTCGCAAGCGGGACTAGAAATTCTGAAAAAAGGTGGAAATGCAATTGATGCAGCAATTGCTACTGCGGCATGTCTCACGGTTGTAGAACCTACTTCAAATGGGATTGGGGGAGATGCTTTTGCTTTAGTATGGACAAAGGGTGAATTGCATGGCCTAAATGGAAGTGGCAGATCGCCTAAAAATATTTCAATCGATGCTGTAAAGGAATCTGGTCATGAAGAAATTCCAACCCATGGATGGACACCGGTTACTGTTCCGGGTGCACCTGGAGCATGGGCGGAGCTTTCGGAGAAGTTCGGAAAACTTCCATTAAATGAAGTATTAGAGCCAGCAATTAATTATGCTTCAGAAGGTTTTCCCATATCCCCAACATTAGGGAAATTCTGGGATAAGGCACATAATGTTTTTAAAACAAAATTAAAGGATGATATTTTTACGAACTGGTTTGAGACATTTGCACCTAGAGGCAGAGCGCCTAAGGTAGGGGAAATCTGGTCATCTTTAGATCATGCTGAGACATTACGCTCAATTGCGGAGACAAACGCGGAATCATTTTATCGCGGGGAGTTGGCAGAAAAAATAGCTCGTTTTTCAAAAGAGAACGGTGGTTATTTAACTGCTGAAGACCTTGCTGAACATCGTACAGAGTGGGTGAAACCAATCAATGTGAATTACCGAGGCTATGATGTTTGGGAAATACCACCAAACGGCCAAGGTATTGTCGCACTTCAAGCACTAAATATTTTAAAAGGATTTAACTTTACGGATAAAGAGTCAGTAGATACATACCATAAGCAAATTGAAGCTATTAAACTGGCATTTGCAGATGGTCAGAAACATGTAACAGACGAAGGCCATATGAAACATACTACAGATGATTTGTTATGTGATGAATATGGCGAATTACGGAGAGAGCTTATTGGTGATGAAGCACATCTACCAGAGGCTGGGGAACCTTCTTTAAGTGGAACTGTTTATTTATCTACAGCTGATAATGAAGGTAATATGGTTTCGTTTATTCAAAGCAATTATATGGGATTTGGCTCCGGATTAGTTGTACCGGGAACAGGGATTGCCCTGCAGAATAGAGGACATAATTTTTCCATGGACCCTAATCACGTCAATGCCCTAGAAGGCGGTAAGCGAACATACCATACGATTATCCCAGGATTTTTAACAAAGGGCGATCAACCAGTCGGTCCATTTGGTGTGATGGGAGGCTTTATGCAACCCCAGGGTCATGTCCAAGTAGTCATGAATACGATTGATTTTGGCCTGAATCCACAGGCGACACTTGATGCTCCCCGCTGGCAATGGATGAAAGATAAAACAGTTGAAGTAGAGCATAGATTCCCACATCATATTGCTTCAGCATTGGCGGAAAAAGGGCATGATGTTCGAATTGCGCTTGAACCAAATAGCTTTGGTCGTGGCCAAATTATCTGGGCAGACCCTGAAACCGGCGTCTTGGTTGGTGGTACGGAGTCAAGAACTGATGGTACTGTTGCTGCATGGTAACTATTGTGACGATTAAATTAAAGGCTTGTTTCTAATGAAAAAACAGTGGGATGTCTTTATTGCGTTTTTTAGGATTGGTATGCTTGGATATGGAGGGGGACCAGGGTCTATCCCCTTGATCCATAAAGAGGTAGTTGGTAAGTATAAATGGATGAACGATGAAGATTTTGGTGATTTATTGGCTTTGGCAAATACACTACCTGGTCCGATAGCAACCAAATTGGCTGGATATATCGGCCATCGGGTATCCGGTTTTTTGGGAATGCTTAATGCAGTTTTAGCAACCATTATTCCTACCATAATCTTGATGATCATTCTATTAACATCCTTATCGTCAATTAAGGATTTAAACTGGGTACAAGGAATGACTGCAGCAGTAATACCAGTCGTCGGTGTAATGCTTGCGGTTCTGACATGGCAGTTTTTTCATAAAGCAGTACAGGGCATGGGTTGGTTGCAGACAGGAATAATGTCAGTTATGATTTTTGTATTATTACAATTTTTAAATGTGCATCCAGGTATTATGATTGGAATTTTGCTTGTGGCCGCATTAGTTAAAAAAGATAAAACAGATAAAGAAGAAGAGTCCGTTCGGGGTAAGGAAGGTGAATCATCATGAAGTATTGGCATATATTTTTAGCCTTTTTCATCCCAGGAATTCTTGGTTATGGTGGTGGACCAGCTTCCATCCCATTAGTTGAAAATGAAGTAGTAGAACGGTACGAATGGATGAACGTTCAGGAGTTTAGTGAAATGTTAGCCCTCGCAAACTCACTACCTGGACCTATTGCCACTAAAATGGCAGGGTATATTGGGTATGACGAAGGTGGGGTTTTAGGGGCGATAATCGCTGTATTTGCGGCAGTTGCGCCATCATTAATTATTATGATTTTGTTATTAGGTGTCCTTTATAAATATAAGGATTCTAGTAAGGTAAAGCGTCTAACGCAATATGTTCGTCCGGTAATCGCTATATTGCTTGGGGTCATGGCTTGGCAGTTTTTTAAGGAATCATATGATGGAATAGGGTTATGGCAAACGTCCTTAATTATTATTTGCAGTTATTTGTTAATTGAGCGAATGCAAGTACATCCTGCGTTTGTAATAGCGGGTACACTTGTTTATGGTGGACTTATTTTGTGACTACTATTTTTTTATGAGAGGCGCATGAATGATTCATGCGCCTTCTTTTAATTCTTAGCCAGTTACAGATTCTGAATCAGCATGTTGATCAGCCTTATTTTCAGATCTGTCGATAACAAGAGCTCCTGATGCGTCTCCTGTAATATTTACCGCTGTCCGGAACATATCCATGAATCGATCAACCCCAGCAATTAATGCAATAGCTTCTAGTGGTAAATTCACTGTAGTTAGAACGAGTATTAACATCACTAAACCGGCCCCTGGTACTCCAGCTGCTCCAATTGAACCAAGTGTTGCAATTAAAACAATCATCATTATTTGTCCAAAAGTTAATTCGATTCCATATGCTTGTGCTGTAAATAGGGCAGCAACACTTAAATATAGCGATGTTCCATCCATATTAATGGTCGCACCCAATGGTAAGACAAAACTCGATATCTTCTTTGATACACCCAAATTATCTTCAGAACATTTTATGGTTACTGGTAATGTTCCCGAACTACTCTGCGTACTGAATGCCACAAGACTGGCTGGAGCAATTCCTTTGAAAAATTTTATTGGGCTCATCTTTCCAAGCGTTTTTACTGCGATGGAATAGGTGACCAGCGCATGCACGATACAAGCGAAGGCAACGACAGATATCAGCTTGATTAAAGGAAGCAAAACGGAAAGACCGTATTCCCCAATGATCGGTGCTAATAAGCCAAAAACGCCAATTGGGATAAGTTTCATGATAATTGCAGTGATTTTATACATAATCTCTGCAAGTCCATCAAAAAAGCGAAACACGGGTTGTGCTTTTTCGCCTACCATTGTGATTCCGATACCAAGGAAAAGAGCAAAGAAAATAATTTGCAAGATATTCCCGCTTGATAAACTTTCAAGCGGATTAGTCGGTATGATGTTTAACAAAACACTAATAAATCCGCCAGTTTCTGTTGCTTCAGGTATCTCTCCTGCAGAAGAAATATCAACTCCTGCACCTGGGGAAAATACTAAGGCGGCAATTAGACCAATCGTAACAGCAACTAGCGTAGTAGTTAAATAATAAACAATGGTTTTTCCGCCGATTCTCCCAAGGGACTTCATGTCACCAGTACTTGCCACACCTACAATTAGTGATGATGTGATTAAGGGGATAATAATGAATTGAATAAGACGTAAAAATAAATCCCCGAGTGGTTGAACAACGTCAACGCTAGGTCCAAAAATAATTCCAGCAATGATAGCAGTTACAAATGCAATTAAAATTTGTGTAAGTAAACCTATTTTTTTGATTTTTGCCACTAAGAACTACCTCCCTTTCGGATTTAAATACTTTTTGGTGAACAATACAGCTATCAAAGCAACACCTCTCTTCCATAATAGATTTATACGAATGGAGAAGATTGAATATTAAGGCAACTATTGAATCCTATTTCATAAATATGTTTTGTCCTTAGAATTAAGAACCATTCCTGTGCTACTAACTACTTATTATTCCAAAGTTAGGGATAAATTAAATTATAGTTAATATATTTATAATAGAAGAGATTTAAATACTAGAATTGGCTGGCAGTTTGAAAGAAGGGGGAAGGTAAATGCCGAAAACGGTTGGAATAATGGGGGGGATGGGACCACTTGCAACTGTGGACATGATGCGCAAAATTATTATGCGGACACCAGCAAAAGTAGATCAAGACCATCTTCATATTGTTGTGGATAATTATCCGCAAATTCCGGATCGAATGGCAGCTATTTTAGGAGAAGGGGCAGATCCAATTCCGTATATGATAAAGTCAGCCCAATTATTACAAAGGGCTGGGGCTGACTTGCTGGTCATTGCTTGTAACTCGGCCCACTATTTTTTTCCAGCAGTACAGAAGGAAATTGATATTCCAATATTGCATATGCCGAACGAAACAGCTCGATATACGAAGAAATTAAATTTTAATAAAGTAGGTTTGCTGGCTACAGATGCTACGCTTCAGGAAAAGCTCTATCATAAACCATTTCAATCTCTGGGAATTACTTTGCTGGAGCCAGATCCAACCATGCAAGAAAAGGTGATGAAAGGCATTTCGTATATAAAGGAAGGCGACCTGGAAATGGGGACAATTTGTTTGGAAAAGGTTGCTGATTCCTTATTTCAACAAGGAGCTGAAGCAATTGTTTCAGGTTGTACAGAAATATCGCTGGTTCTTCATTCTACAGATTCACTTACGGTACTGGATCCTACAGACATCGTAACTCAATCGGTAGTGAAAGCAGCTTTCGAGCAGTAGAAGGATAAAATCTTATTTTACTAGGGAGGATTATCATGAATTTAGCACAGTTCAAGCGAAGAAATTATACGGATTGGGAAATACCAATTGAAAAGTTAGATAATTTATCAAAAGAATTAGGTGGTCCAGAAATTTATATAAAGCGGGATGATTTACTGGGACTAACCTCCGGCGGTAATAAAACTAGAAAGTTGGAGTTTCTAGTTGCGGATGCATTGGAGCAGGGGGCAGATACGTTGGTAACCTGTGGTGCTGTCCAGTCGAACCACTGTCGTCTTACGCTAGCTGCCGCAGTAAAAGAAGGGTTAAAATGCAGGTTAGTTTTAGAAGAACGAGTTCCTAACAGTTATCGACAAGATGCAAGCGGAAACAATTTCCTTTTTAACTTGCTTGGTGTGGAAAAAACAAAAGTCGTACCAGGTGGCTCCAACATGATGGAAGAGATGCAGGGTATGGCAGAAGAAGTTGTTGGTGAGGGCCATAAACCTTATATTATACCAGGTGGAGGATCAAACGAAATTGGAGCGACCGGTTACGTTGCTTGCGCCCAGGAAATACAAGAGCAAACTTTTGCCAAGGGCATTAATATTAATCATATTGTTTGTGCCAGTGGAAGTGGTGGTACTCATGCAGGTTTAGTAACAGGTTTTTTCGGTAACCACAGCACCGTTTCGGTAATCGGTATTAGTGTAAGAAAAAAGAAGGAAGACCAAAAACAATTAATCGATGACCTTGTTCAAAAAACTGCTAAGCATGTCGGAATTAAAAGTACTATCCCAAACGAGTTGATAACCTGTTTTGATGACTATGTTGGGAAAGGTTATTCGTTACCAACTGCCGAAATGGCTGAAGCTGTTCAATTACTAGCAAGAACAGAGGGGATTCTGCTCGACCCTGTATATTCAGGAAAAGCAATGGCGGGTTTAATTGACCTTGTTCGAACAGGTTATTTTAAAAAAGACGATAAACTTTTATTTCTACACACTGGAGGATCTCCAGCCCTTTATGCTTATATGCCTGAAGTACTTAAAGAAGAGAGGAATCTGTAATATGGTTGGAAAGCTGCTAGAAGATTTGGATACGCCGTCCCTTATTATTGATCTCGATCAGATGGATAATAATTTGAAAGCAATGCAAGACTTTGCAGATTCTGCAAGGGTTAAATTACGGCCCCATACTAAAACCCATAAGACGGCTGAGATTGCACGGTTACAAATGAACTATGGGGCCAGAGGCATTACCGTTGCAAAAGTAAGTGAGGCAGAGGCGATGGTTAATGCTGGAATATCAGATATTTTTATCGCAACGGAAGTGGTAGGGAAACAAAAGTTTGAACGAATCAGGGTGATTGCTAAAAGAGCCAAAATCCGCTTGTCAGTCGATTCGGTCTATCACGTGGAACAGATTTCGGACTTTTTTGGCGATGAAGTTCCAATTGAATTGATGATTGAAATTGACACAGGGCAAGGACGCTGCGGTGCAAAACCAGTTGAAGCAGTGCAACTTGCTCAAGAAATTATCGAAAAATTTCCATTGCTAAAGCTAAAAGGAATATTTACACACGAAGGACACACGTACAACGCAACAGACAAAGACCAAATGAAGAAAATAGCGGTAAATGCACAGGCAGATGTTATCGAAGTCGGAAAAGAAATCAAAGATAAATGGGGCATCGATTGTGAAATCAGTATAGGTTGTACACTAGCCCAATTAACAAGGGAAGTTCTGCCTGGAATAACTGAGCTTCGACCAGGTACGTATGCCTTTTATGATGCTGGACACGCTTATTTTCTTGGGGACATCACGTATTGTGCCGCTACGGTTTTAGCGACAATTACATCAAAAAGTAGTAGGGGAGATGTGGTTGCTGACGCGGGGGCCAAATCCATGACGATTGATCAAAGATCTAGTGGGGTACTGAAAACGGAAGGTTTTGGGGAAATTAAGGGTCATCCAGATTTGCTGATAAAAAAGCTTTCCGATGAACATGCTGTAATAGAGGCTGAAAATACATTGAATATTGGAGATCGTATTGAAATTGTTCCTAATCATGTTTGTCCAACTGTCAATTTATACGATAAGGCCTATGGAGTGAGAAACGGGAAAGTTGAAAAGGTATTTACTATTAGTGCTAGAGGTTGTGTTCAATAGAAAAAGATTCATTCCGTATAGAAAGGGTTATGCGCATGACGTATCGATGCACTGTTTGTCATAAACTTTATGAACCCACTACCTTTGTATGACTTCCCCGAAAAAAATAAAGCAGATTGTAAGGCATGGTGCCACTATTCATACTGTATCAGGCAACCGGGAAGATACAGCCGAAGCAGCCAAGAAGGCGGTAAACGAGGGTGACGTGTTTTATGCCAGTCATGTTTATAATCCATATTTTTATCAGGGAACGAAAACCTATGCATTCGAGGTCTGGGAGCAAATGAACGGCGAGGTTCCAGAGGTTGTGGTAGTTCCAGTAGGGAATGGTACTTTGTTGTTAGGTGTCTACTATGGATTTAAAGAGTTACTCGAAATGGGTCTGATCGACAGGATGCCACGTATTCTTGCCATTCAAGCAGAAGGATGTGCACCACTTGCATCAGCATTTGAAAAAGGTTTGGAGGCAGCTGGTCCAGTTGTCAACAAAGGGACAGCAGCGGAAGGGATTTCTATTGCCAATCCACCTCGGGGCCGTCAAATCTTAGCTGCAGTTCGTGAAACAGGTGGTGTGATTGTAACTGCGCCTGAACATGAGATTGATAGTACCCGAGGATTTCTGGCTACTAAAGGTTTTTACGTAGAGCCAACGACAGCCGCCACATTTGCTGGTTTTACCAATTATAGTAAAAGTTATTTACATGGGGATATCCCAGACAAGCATAGACTTTTTGACAATGATCCTTTCCGTCCTGATTCAAGTAAAAAAGTGATCATTCCCTTATGTGGGGCTGGTATTAAATCAGATTGATCAACTATTCGGAGCAAAAGAGGACCCTTAAAAAGAGTCCTCTACGGTTCCAATGTTAATTTCTTCCCTTTTTCTCGTTTATGTCGGTTCCATGGTATTCGCCGTCAACCCAGTCATTCATTTGGTCATGATACCACTCGCTCTTAAAATGATCTGCTTGTCCTGGTCCAACGATATGATACCCTTTTTCCATGTCACGTGTATCAATAACAAATCGCCAGGAAACGCCATGAACGACAATTCCAGTTTCCGCATCATAGCTTGTTGCCATTGGTGTAACACTACTCCACTAACTGAAATTGGATTTTCTTTATTGAAAAAGAATGCAAGGACAGGACTTATATCTGAGACTGGATGAAAGAACTGTACTTTATGGTAATCGCCCCATTGCCAAGTGGACAGATCGTCGCCATACTCATCAATCAGATAGTCGGTCGTATCGTTAAAAGCGGTATGCAACACATCTCCATACCCACCATTTTGCTGAATCCAAATGGAATCATCGCCACTTCGTAATATTTCATCCAGCCAATGGTGAAAAATGAGAAGTTGTTCTGCATTAGTCTTATCTTCATAATCCCAATCCGAAAGTAATTCCAACGCTTTTTTCTCATCACTAGAAAGCTCTACACTGTTCAATTACTCGGTAAACATCGGTAGAAATTCACGAGCCTGCAAATTCACCTGATCCATTTGCAATGCTTGCATATCTTTCGCTGTAAAGTTTTCGCCTGCAGCCAGAACCTCGGCAATACGCTCATAACGATATGGTTGGGCCCAGACATTACTGGTATGGTAAGGGTAATGATCCCCAATTATTTTGTTGTTCGCCGTTGCAATGAAACCTTTCTCGGGGTTTATTACTGTAGGCAATCCACGCAATATTCATGTTATGACTTAGTATGTATTAGACATAAGTTAGTAGATACCTTGTTCTACATTTTTGTAGTATGTCTACTAAAAGGGTCTTAAAAAAAATTACACAACCAGCGTTCTTAATAAAAAGAGCGCTGGTTGTGTAAAGTGGCATTTTATTTTCTATTGATTGTTAAGTTCAGATCAATCAATATCCCCGTATCCTGGATCGTTATAAAATTGTGGTCCCGTTGTGGCACTAACGGGAGCGCTAACAAAGAATACTGTTAAAGCAATAATTGAAAAAAGCATTCCGATTTTTTTCATGTTGACACCCCCTTTCATATTAGAACGAATTTCTGATGCATCATTTTGCGCAAGCATCCATTTTCTGTAATGCCAAAATTGGTAGTCTACTAAAAAAGTGATCACTACGGTTTACAATAAAGCAGTCATACGATTGGTGTAATAAATCTTTGTCATGCGTCGCTAGTCCTAAATAATAAAGCTGAAAAGGCGAGTCTAGAGGCAACTTCAGTAAGCTGTCTTCTGCTAATTTAAAATTCCCTTTCGCAATTTCGAGATGGGCTTGTTCGCTTGGATCGTTAGTTGTAATTCCTTCTACTCTTCTGTGATGTGCGGATATAAATGGGATATTTTGGTTCTGTATAATATAATTAATGTCCGTTAAGTCATGTTCTGTTGAGATCTTTACTGCTTCGTGTAGGTGATGCATTCCTTGTTGATAGGTATCAAATGTATAGGTTAAAGCTAAATTTATGTTTATAGCAGCTTTTGTTCTTGGGTTCTGCGTTAAATTTAGAACGCGGAAGGCATATTTTCTAGCAATTATGAGTTCATTCCGAATCCAATAATAGGGGAACAACACTTCGTACATTCGTATATTAAAATAGGATAATAAAAATCGGTCCTTAACAGAATTAAATAAAGATTGTTGTTTATCTAAGAAGTTTCCTAGCTTTCCAAATTCGTGCATGTCATAATGATTTGATATTTTTACGAATTCTATTAAACATATTACTTCAGGTTCATCACTTTGGAGAGACTTTACGCAGTGCAGTATTTCTAGTGGTGTTAAACGTTTTAATTTTCTCGCCATCATTAGTTGATAGACTGCTGCCCATTGGTTATTTGACTTTAATCTTGATTTTCTGTTTCTATCAATCAGAAGTTGCAAATCTTCATAAAAGCCACTCATATATAAAAATTCCATACCTTTTTTCATAATTTCATTTTTACTACTTTGCAGACACAATCTTCTGACTAGCTGTAGAACCGTTTGTTCATTGTGTTCTGTTGATAACATAGAAATTACGTGTTCCAGCGACAAATTTCCATTGTGAGTAATGTCAAGTGCAGAAATAGATAATAAATCAGTAGTCATTTTGGGCTCCTAACTATAAAAACACTATTCTGATATTTAACTACATAATACCACAAAATCTGCAGGTACAAATACCTGACCTTTCGACAAAGTTTGCGCTCTGTAAATGGATTATTTTTCCTTCTAATTTCATAATCCAGTCAAACTATTAAGCGTCTTACACGTAAGTACAAGGAAAAAGAGATAGGGTATATTCAATATTATCAACTAGATATAAAGGAACTTGAGAAATTTATGTTATGTTGAGGAAGACGGGATTACTTATGGAACTGATCAATTTATAGGGGAGACCAAGTAGCGGAATAAAGGTAGTGGGAATTACTTGTTACCTCAATGATCAATTTACTAGTTGATATCAAAACACTTAGGTATGGAATAAACGTGCAATTTGTTGTATAAAAATGTGGGTTTTAAAAAGGTAAAGGCACTTTCTAGACATGAACTTCATAAAGGGAATACCGGGACGATTTTGATTATATTTCCCGGGAAACTATTAAGCGTGAATTGAAATATAAAACCCTCTGGTATTACCATCTTTCAAAAATCAGTCGAATGTTGTCTGATTTTCACAAATTTTGCTATGAGCAGTATGATGTTTAATAGAATGATTGTCAAGATTCTTGGAGCTACTTATTTTAACGGTCTTGACCATTATCATAAGGTCAAAAGTGTTACTGTGGGAGGAGAAAATAAGTTTCACAGATGTCTTCGATTTTTCTTTTTTTATTCATAACTCTGGATAATTCCTTCCAATTTATTCACGGTACACTTAAAAAGATTGCTGTTCTAGGGATAAACACCTTCGCAGTGACTCCTTTTATGAATAATATATATCAGATTGTAATAATGGAGGTGTTATGCTTATGTTTCCTAATAGACCAAGACGACCAATGCCACAGTATCAACCTGCTCGAATTCATCCACCATTCCCAAGACGCCAAATTGCTCCTAAGCCAAGTTTATTGTCTTCGTTCCGTGATCCTAATGGAAAGTTGGATATTAATAAAATTACAGAAACTGCTCAACAAATGAAAAGAATATACAGTCAAGTAGGGCCGATCGTCACAACATTTATTAAAAAGTAGAACTTGTAAACCTAAATAAAATAAATGCAGATGGTGATAACAGGCAATTGAAAGGGCAGGTGGGAAAAAAATCGGCTCACTGTATATATCATAAATGGCAATTACGATAATTAGTTGAGGTATAATATTAGAAAGCTTGGCTTATCGCCAAGCTTTAATGGCGAAAGCCTTAGTTGCACTTATACTGAAATCCGTTAAAAGTTATATTTACTGTTCAGTGTAATAAAGCCGGTTTGGAATCCCGGCTTTTAAAATCGACTAATCATTTTTGGGGTCAATATTAATAAATCTAGTGTTTGGTTTCTTTTTTGGAGTGGATATTTTTAGTATTCCATCTTTATAGGTAGCTGTTGTATCTTCTTCAGAAATTGTAAATGGTAAGGAAATCAAACGTTCCATCTTGTATTCTTTATTATTGTTTTTAATATGGTCATTCTTTTTGTCCTCAAATTTAGAGTCTTCTACGGTAATCCGCAATTGATTACCAATGATTGCTAGTTTAATTTGATCGCGTTTGTAGCCTGGCAACATTGCCCTAACCACAACCTCAGACGTTGTCTCCTGCAAGTTAATTTCGAATGGCTTCTGGTTAAAAAATTGTTTGAAGGAATCATTGAAAAAGGAATCCATGTGTTTTGCTAATTCATGAAATGAATCTTTGTGAAACCATTTTGACAGGTTGTCTTTACTTGAACCCACTTTTTTCACCTCTTTTAGCTTTTGTTATAATAACGTATGCTAAAGGTTAAAAGAGTGATGGGCTAATAGTGGTTGTTCTAAAAGTCACCATATGAAAAACAGTGGATTTCTTCGTTCCCTGAAAAAGATGCCCACTTTTTCAAACGAAGAAGTAAAGCTTTATAATTCTAGTGCTCAGTTGTTCCGGTCCTAAAATCTTTGCGCCTTGAACTTGACGCACAGGACGTGCTAATGTCGACTTTGCAACAGGATAAGGAAAGCTACCCTGAAAAATCATCGCACGAAGAAAATTGTCTTTTATTTTCGAGGACGTCAGCATTCTTTGTCGACCTTGTTTCTAATCTGCCGACTTTTTGAACACGCACTAACAGGCGTGTTTTTTATACCCTGCAATACCCAATATAAAATTTCTTGTTATCTTCCTTAATGGACACCCCATAGAATCCTGCTTCCAAAGTCTTCTGTTGTTCCGTAATGTCAGTCGATATAATAAACGTTTCGTCACCTAGTGTATCCTTGAGTTTGGCTGTTAAATCTTTGATTAGAATATACCGAAGTTTTCCGCCGTATTTTTCCTTTAAAGCAACAATCTTTAAACCAAGCGATAGTTTATCCTTTAAACTAGGAATATTGAAGGGGGCAACGGTTGCGCAAACATACTGAAATCGTTCATTATCGATTCTTTTCATTAATAATTTCCCCATATACATCTGCAATCCGTTTCCGCGGTAATCAGGGTCTACACTAGATATTTCCGAATAGATGACCTTTGGAAGTTCTTCTGGTAGCAGGCCAGCGTCGATTCCTAAATGTTCATCATCCACTTCTGGCTCCAGCATCGCTCGAAATGCGATTATCTTTTCCTCGATAAACACACCGATCATTAATTCATGCCCGGATAGGATCGCGGTGAACTCGTCTTTACTAAGCGGTTCTAATGTTGCACGTGATTGAAGGGCGTGCTTAACTTTTTCCTGCAAATTTATAATAATAGATATGTCGTCGGTAGTAAGATAGCGTACGTAAAAAGCTTGTCCATTAAGCAATTTGCCGCTTGTCAGTGTCGTACTCATAATGTGATCTTCTCCGAATGAACAGTCAATTCATCAAGTATCTGCTCGTCAATGTCTATACCTAAGCCCGGTTCTTCATTTAATTGAATAAATGGTACGTTATATTTTAGGTTTCCGATGTCTTTTGCAAACTTCAATGGGCCGGTTAACTCAACACTTGTGATTACCTTTTTAGAAAATGCAACATGAAACCCTGCTGCTGACCCGATGGATGACTCGACCATCGAACCGATTTGACAGTCAATGCCTGCCATCTCGGCCATATGTGCAAGTTTTGAGGCGGGATAAATTCCTCCGCACTTCATTAGCTTAATATTAGCCTTGTCTGCCGCTCGTTTGGCAATAACTTCACGCATTTCTGGGAGCCCGCGCAGACCTTCGTCAATCATTAACGGAGTAGTAGTTTTAGCCTTTACCTCAGCCATACCATCCATATCATTAGCTGCAACGGGCTGCTCGAGCCAGTCTAATGTAACACCGCTAAGCTTATCTAAGGCTTGGACGGTTGCTGCACTGGATTTCCAGCCTTGATTCACGTCCACCCGGATCAAACTATCATCACCGACACGTTCTTTAACTGCCTGAATTCGTTTCACATCTTCAGATACATTTGTACCAACTTTCATTTTAAAAGAACGATAACCTTGTTCCGCGCGACTAGCTGCCTCATCAGCCATTTCTTCACATGTACCGATACTCAATACATGTGTAATCGGAAACTTATCGTGGTAGCGCCCGCCTAATAATGCGTAAACTGGAACGCCTAGTGCTTTACCAACGACATCGTAACAAGCAATGTCAATGGCAGCTTTGGCTGTTGGAACAGCAAAAATTCCCTTATTCATGATATCGTGAATGCGTTCTACATTCACTGGATTTTCGCCCAGTATTTTTGGGGCGAGGGTTGATTTAAGCACATGAAACGTGCTATTCCAGCTTTCACCCGTCACATGTTCATCTGCGACACCTTCCCCGTAACCGACAAGTCCAGTATCTGTTGTAATCTTCACGATTACCGATGGCATTGAGTCATACGTTGCATAACTAATCACAAACGGATTAATCAGCGGCAATTGAATGGCAAAGATTTCGATATCAGTTATTTTCATAGTAACCCTTCCTATCAATCAATATAGATGTTTAGCTGACTGCTTCCTCAGCTTGTGAAGCAAGTATCTCATCTTTTTCTTCTTTGGACAATTTAGTAATGCTAAACCCTGTAAACGCATAAATTAACGAAATGATCGGTACGGTGAAATTCAGTATCGCATATGGCGCATAGGCAAAGGCGTGAACACCAAGAGTCCCGAAAATAAACACGCCACACGTATTCCATGGAACGAACACAGAGGTGAGCGTACCCCCATCTTCCAGGGCGCGGGATAAGTTTTTGGAATGCAGTCCTTTTTCTGTATATACTTTAGCAAACATTCGTGATGGAACTACAATGGAAATATATTGCTCTGAACACGTGGCATTTGTAAGAAAACATGCCCCCAGGGTGGAAGCGATTAGTGACCCCGTTGATTTAACGACCTTTAACAATTGGTTCATAAGCGACTGTAACATGCCAGAAAACTCTAAAATCCCTCCGAAAGTCATCGCGACAATCGCTAAGGATACGGTGAACATCATGGAATCGAGTCCACCTCGGTTTAATAATCCAGCTAAAAATTCATTCGTTGTGTCAATGGTGTACCCGCTTTGTAATGCTCCCAGTGCGTTTGTGATGGGTTCTCCCTGAACGAGTACCTGGGATAAAAAACCGAGAGCTATCCCGACAACTAATGCAGGTATTGCTGGTACTTTGAAGGCTACGAGTACAATGACGAGCAGGGGAACCAGCAATAGAAATGGTGATAGGACAAAACTTTCCTGTAGTTCTACTATTGTTAGCGCGATATCAGCTGACTCTGAAGCATTTTTGCCGAAATCTTTTCCTAAATAAGCATAAACGCCAAGTGCGATCAATAAACCTGGAATCGTCGTATAAAACATGTGCTTAATATGTACAAATAAATCCGTATGTGTAAGCCCGGACGCCAAGTTTGTTGTATCTGACAATGGAGACATTTTATCTCCAAAGTAAGCGCCTGAGATGACAGCGCCTGCGATCATTGGTGCAGGAATTCCCATGCTAATTCCGATTCCCATACCAGCTACACCAATTGTTCCCATTGTTGCCCAGGAACTACCAATGGCAAGGGAGACGATAGCACAAATAATAGCAATGGTAACAAGAAAGAGAGGTGGTGAGATGATTTCCAATCCATAATAAATCATGGTAGCAACGATCCCGCCACCAATCCAAGCCCCAATGGTTAATCCTACCAGCATGATTATCACGATCGCTGGAAGAGCTAATTTAATTCCTTTGTACATCATTTCTTCAATTTCTTTCCACTTATAACCATACTTCCAAGCGACTATTGCGGCCACTACAGTTCCGATAATCAGCGGTACATGTGGAGCTTGTTCAAATACAATAACAGCAAATAGCATGACAATAATCATTACAACCAGAGGTAATAACGCCATCCAAACATTCATTTCCTTTTTCATAGGTACCACTCCTATTCCTAATAGTTTAAAGATTTACAATTGATGGTAAATAGAGATAATTAGGATAATAGTAAAAGAAGTTTATGAAATTGTCAATTCTTATTAGAACAAGTAGAATCTGTCTATCAATACTAATTAGCGTTTTCGTTCGGAATTAAGAAAAGGTCAGGCAATAATTTCGTGTACGAGATTTCCTTCGACTTTAGGGTTGTAGTCTTTACTGGAACTTGATGTTTCTTGTCAACGTCTTATCGTTTTCATCTTCTGTCAGACGTTGATCAGTTTGCCTCTGACACCTGTTACTGAAATACCATTTTCCGTTTCCTTATGATCATCACACTTTTTATTTTGTTCTCCGTTCATCTTCGTCCACCTCGCTAGAATTCTAGTTTGAGGCGAGTATAGCAATTTTTCATTCTAAGCATATAATGGAAAGAATAAACTGAACGAAGACAAAATAGAAAAAGGTAGTATGTAACATATAAATAGTGTATTTTCGCAGGGGTGAATAATATGTTGAGTAGTGATGAACGTTTGTTTAGTATGCTTATTTATTTAGTCAGCTTCCCGTTTCCAATTCTGGGGCCACTCATTATATGGATGTTGAAACGAGATGAATCTGAGTTTATTGATTATCACGGGAAAGAATATTTTAACTTTTTTATTTCTTATTCAATCTATGCCATCATTAGTTCAATTTTAATTCTTTTATTGATTGGGTTTCTACTCATTTTTGTTGTTGCAATCATGGCATTTGTGTATACGATTGTTGCATTAGTTAAAGCATACAATGGTGAGAGATACAGATTTCCTTTGATTTTTAGATTCATTAAATAATCGTTTTAAACCTGAATTTCTGTTTTCGAAGTGATTCAGGTTTTTGCTTTGCAAAGTAAATGGTTCTATATAAAAATGTCATGAAACTGTCATGGCATGGGTCGCATTCTTCCTGCAAAATGGTTTATACTATTTTCATAGTTAGTTATCGGTCTAACTTGCTCAGTATTGAACATAATTAAAGGGAGGTTTTATCACTATGGAAATGGATACGGTCTTGATGAGTAGGTTGCTTACTGCACTGACCCTTGGATTTCATATCATATTTGCAACAATTGGTGTTGGAGTTCCTTTGATGATTTCGATAGCTGAGTTTGTTGGAATAAAAAAGAAGGATCCTCATTACCGCATGTTAGCTAGGCGATGGGCTCGTGGGTTTGTTATAACTGTTGCAGTTGGTGTTGTCACTGGAACCGCTATTGGTCTACAATTATCCCTAGTATGGCCTAACTTTATGCAGGTTGCAGGAAATGTTATTGCTCTACCATTATTTATGGAAGTTTTCGCTTTTTTCTTTGAAGCAATTTTCTTAGGAATTTATTTATATACATGGGATCGATTTACAAAACCGGTAGTCCATTGGTTGTTATCCATACCGATTGTAATAGGGGGGGGATTATCAGCTGTATTTATAACAACGGTAAACGCTTTTATGAATACACCAGATGGGTTTACAATCGAAAATGGAACGTTTGCAGCCGTTAACCCGATTGCAGCAATGTTGAACCCAGCTACTGCATCAAAGGTATTTCACGTATTGAGTTCTGCCTACTTAACATGCGCAGCTCTTCTTGCAGCTATAGCGGCATTTATGATTTTAAAAAAGAAAGCATCTGCTTATCATAAAAAAGCATTAAAACTCACGTTAACGGTCACCTTTATTTTCGCAGCAATAAATTTGTTGGCAGGGGACACTTCTGCTAAGTTTCTTGCTGAACACCAACCAGAAAAATTAGCAGCTGCTGAATGGCATTTTGAGACAGAAAAAGGAGCAGATTTGATCTTATTTGGCTGGTTAAACGAGGATAAGGAAACAGTAGGTGAGATTCGTATCCCTAACGCATTGAGTTTTTTGGCACATGGTGATTTTAATAGTGTGGTAACAGGATTGGAAGAGACTCCCGAGGAAGAAAGGCCACCACTCTGGATTCATTATATGTTTGATTTAATGGTTGTAATCGGTATGTTCTTACTAGGAATATCTTTCCTTTATCTTCTTGTAAGTAAAGTGAAAAAGTGGAATGAACATAACAAATGGTTGCTTTGGCCCATCTTTTTAAGTGGACCTTTAGCATTTCTTGCGATAGAGTTTGGCTGGATTTATGCGGAGGAAGGTCGTCAACCATGGATCATTAGAGGCTACATGACGGTAGAAGAAGCAGCAACATCTTCCCCATATGTTGGACTCATGTTCCTATTGTTCTTAGGCTTATATATTGTGCTCGGAACGTTGTGTATAATTACACTACGTAAGATGTTTCATAACAATCCAGCGGAGGAAGAATTGGAAAAACAGTATCCAACCATTAAAAAGAGTCAAGAATAAAGGTAAGAGCTATCTGTTATTGCGTAATTTCAACTGATGGAACTTCAAGTTGGGAGATTTGAATATATGAGTAAGTTAAAAGATATGGCAAAAGCACAGAAAAAAAGCATGTTGTTTTTAGTTATTTCAGCTGTGATTACTAGTGTGACAGTAATCGTACAGGCTTATCTTTTTGTAGCAATTGTTGATGGAGTATTTTTGAAAAACCGTTCATTTAACGAAGTCCTCCCATTACTGGGGGGATTATTGCTCGTTCTTTTGGCAAGAACCATGTTCACTTACATGAGTGGACAAAATGGGGTCAAGATGGCTGCCAAGGCTAAGGGTGATGTTCGTAAATCTCTTTTGACTAACTATTCAAGGAATCCTATGCAGGCCTCATTGCGTGGACAATCGGGACAAAAAGTAAGTGTCATGATGGATGCTGTTGATGGGATTGACAGCTATTTTAGTCAATACATTCCGCAAATTATTCAAACATCCTTCATACCACTTGTAGTTCTTGCAGTAGTATTCACGCAGCACGTGAACTCGGGGATTATTATGATAATCACCGCACCATTTATTCCCATTTTTATGATCATCATTGGGTTGCAAACGAAAAAAAAGTCCGAAGAGCAGCTGGAAAAAATAGCTGCATTTTCAGGTCGCTTCTTAGACATTTTACAAGGGCTTACCACGCTTAAATTATTTGGTCGTGCGAAACAGCAAAAAGAATCCATCAGACAAAGCAGTCTTAAGTTTCGGGATGCCACGATGGAGATATTAAAAATTGCCTTTATTTCTTCATTTATGTTAGAGCTTATTTCCATGCTTAGTATTGGGATAATTGCCCTTGAATTGGCAATACAACTTATTGTTTACGAAAGTATTTCCTTTTTTACTGCTTTCTTCGTATTAGTACTTGTTCCTGAATTTTACACCTCGCTGAAAGAACTGGGAAGCACCTTCCATAATGGACGAAGTAGTATGGGTGCCGCTAAAAAGGTGACAAATGAGTTAACAGAAACTGAAGAAGCTGTACAATGGGGGGATGCAAGTTTACAAAAAAAAGCAAGACCGCCGAGCATCGATTTGCAAGCAGCAGTTTACAGTTACGGGGAAGATCAGTTTTCGTTAAAAAATATGACTGCTGAAATTCCTCCATTTGGACAAATTGCCATTGTAGGACGAAGTGGTTCCGGAAAAACAACGTTATTACATTTAATTGCTGGTCTGATTGCACCCTCGACAGGTAATATCGATATCAATGGCAGGCGCCTATCTGATTACCGAGAAAAAGATTGGTTTGATCAATTGAGTTATATCTCGCAGAATCCGTATATTTTCTCAGGTACGATTGCCGAAAATATTTCGATTGGCGGTAATTTGAATGCGACCAGCATGGAAGTGCAACAAGCAGCTGAACAAGCAGGAATTTCTGAAATGATACAAACGCTTGAAAAAGGCTATGATACGCCTATTGGAGAAGCTGGCAGAGGGCTATCAGGAGGAGAAAAACAACGGATTGCTATCGCACGAGCATTTCTTAAAAAGCCATCGGTCATTCTTTTTGATGAACCAACAACAGGGCTTGATTTACACACAGAACGGATCCTGCAAGTATCTATTGAGCAATTGTCACAAAACGCAACCGTCATTACCGTTGCACACCGGCTCCATACAATTAAAAATGCTGATAAGATTCTTTTCTTGGAAGATGGAAAGCTAGTTTCAGCTGGAACGCACAATGAGCTCATCGAAGCGGTTGCAGAATATCGTGATATGGTATCTGTTCAGCAAGGGGGGACTGCATAGTGAAGGACTTAGCGATTGTCATTAAGTTAGTAATGACAGAAAAAAAGGATATTCTTATTTCAATTATCTTTGGCTTTGTTGCTGGTATAACTGCAGTTGGCCTTTTTGCTGCAAGTGGATACTTGATTTCCAAAGCTGCTTTTGCTCCTCCATTATATACGTTAATTATTCTAACATCTACGGTGAAGCTGCTTGGAATTACGAAGGCAATTAGTCGTTATGCGGAGAGGTATTTCTCCCATCGAGCAACATTCACAATTTTAAGTAATTTGCGTGTTTCTTTTTTTGAAAAGCTTGAGCCAGTAGCACCAGGAATCTTTCAAAAGTATCGAAGTGGGGACTTGCTATCTCGAATTGTAGGAGATGTTGAAAGTCTGCAGAATTTCTTTTTACGGGTTTTTTATCCACCGATAGTTTTGGTGATTGTATTTTTAAGTACCATTTTATTTACTTCCTTTTTCTCAATTTATGTCGGACTTGTCATTCTCGCCGGGTTAATTCTTACAACCTTTGTTATTCCAGCTTTATTTGCTGTCAAACAAGCAAAGATTGATAGTCATGTGAGGGAAGGAAGAGGAGAGTTATCGACCGAAGTAACCGAGTTTCTTCATGGTTTTCGTGATTTAAAAATCTATCAGAAGCTTGAAGGAAAAGAACAAAAATTGATCCAATCCTCCGAAGCATACATTAAAGAACAAGAACGAGAAGGTACTAACATGATGTATAGTCAATCAGTCAATACATTTGTATCGCTGTTTGTGTCTTGGTTTGTGCTGGCATTGGGTGCCTATTTAGTAGTTAATGGGCAGTTGGAAGGGATTTTCCTGGCGATGCTATTGATGATTTCACTTACTGTTTTTGAGGATGTTTCTACCATGGCTGTCTTTCCAATCCATTTACAAGATAGCAAACGAGCAGCAACACGACTCTTTTCTGTGGTTCGTGATGAGGGAACAGAAGAAGTGGAAAATAGGCAAATGGAACAGCTTCCATCTAATAAAGCTCTTGGTATTGAAATGAACAATGTTTCCTTTGCTTTTCCAACAGATGGACGTATGATTTTAAAAAATAGTGATATAAGTCTACCAGCAGGATCAAAAACGGCTATTGTTGGGCCGAGTGGTTCAGGGAAATCGACAGTGCTACAGCTATTGTTAAAAATGAATCCAGCTAATCAAGGAACTATTCATTTCGATGGGGCTTCCATCGATCAACTAAATGAAGAAAACATCTGGGAAAAAACGAATGTCGTCCTTCAAGAAAACCACTTTTTCCATGGTACGGTACGTGATAATCTGCTTCTAGCTAAAGATGGACTGACCGATGAAGAAATGGAAAAGAAGTTGGCAAAGGTAAGACTTAATCAGTTGTATTTAACAGATCCTATCTTTGAAAAAGGAGAAAATCTATCCGGAGGGGAAAAACAAAGGCTAGCTATTGCCAGAGCGATGTTAAAGGGAGAAAGGCTCTGGTTATTGGATGAGCCTACATCGTCTATTGACGCATTGACGGAACAATCCATATATGAGCACCTTTTCGAACAAGCAAAGGACGATACACTCGTACTCGTTAGCCATCGCTTAACAGGACTGGAAAAAATGGATCAAATTATTGTCATGGAGCAGGGAACCATTATCGAATCTGGTACTTTCAACGAATTGATGCAAGAAAAAGGGTACTTTTATGAGATGAAACAGATTGAGAAGCGTATGCTTTAGTTCAAAAAAATAAGATAGACGAGAGCTTCTATTTTTTAGAAGCTTTTTTATTTATAATGAAGAGTTGTATGATAGTTTTCGGTAATAGCATTATAGAGCATGTTGACCACAACGCAAGTTAAAAATAGCCACAAAAAACAAGCATAATTATATTCATATTTTTTTATATTCTGGTGATAATAACTGCCAGGAGAATAAGCTTAGAAAAATGCTTGAACGATTGAAAGTCTGTGCTTAAATTGAATAGAGGTTATTCCAATGGAGAACAAAACAAAAATTCGTTTAACTGCTTCAGAAATGTCTTGTTTATGGGCTCAGTATATAAACGACACATTAGCAGTTTGTGTGAATAGTTATTTTTCAGAAAAAGTAGAAGATGAGGAAGTACGCCCTGTTATTGAATATGTGTTGCGTATTGCTAAGGGTAATATTTCTATTATGCATGAACTTTTTAAAAAAGAAGGATTTCCTATACCTATTGGGTTTACGGAACAAGATGTAACTATTAAAGCCCCAAAACTTTTTTCAGATACCTTTATTTTAATGTACTTACGCAATATGTCTATTCTTGCAATGGCAGCAAGTAGTGGAGCATTGGGTATAGTAACACGTTCAGATATGGTTGCTTTACATAAGGGTGTATTAAAGGAAGGGGTTAAAGTACAGGATTTAACACGAGAATTGATGCTCAAACAAGGGACCTATGTAAAACCTCCTTATATATCCACTCCTGACGAGGTGGATTTTGTGGGAAAACAACAGTTTTTAGCTGGATTTTTTGGGGATAAGAGAGCTCTAACGTCAGTAGAAATTAGTCATTTGTTTATGAACGTTCAAAATAACTATGTCGGAAAAACATTAATGACAGGGTTTGCTCAGACTGCACAAGATGAAGAAGTTAAGAAATATTTAATAAGAGGAAAAAAAATTGCCCATAAACATATGGAGATATTTAGCGATTATTTAAAGAAAGAGGATTTACCAGCTCCAATGAGTGGGGATTCAGGGGTATTAGGTACAACATCAAAAGTTTTTTCCGATAAATTAATTATGTTTCATGTATCAGCAATGAATACAGCAGGAATCGGAAATTATGGAATGGCGATGGCAGTAAGTCCAAGAAGAGATATAGGGTTGAAGTATGCGTCTTTAATCCCTAAAGTTTCTCTTTATGCGGAAGATGGTGCGAATATTATGATTAAACACGGGTGGATTGAGAGACCCCCACAAGCGGATGATCGTGAAAATTTGATACAGGGAAAACGTTAAGGTGAAGGAGACAATAAATAGAGAACTCGCTTAATTAGATGTTGCCCATGCACTAACATCAGTAGATCTTCAGCAAAGGTGGTTTAAATGGAAAATTACAAAACACTAATCGAAAAAAATTCAAACACACTTACGAAGGCCTTTGATGAGCAATATCAAATATGGCTTGATTATGTTTTATTCACCTGGCGATGGTGGTTAGGCGTTGCTGTTATTGTTTTATGTATTCTGGTATTGAATTGGCTGAGGAAAAAAGAAAGTGCAGACCGCCTATTTTACGCAGGACTTATCACTGCATTGATTTCATCATTCTTAGATCAATTGGGTAATTTTTTTGGCCTCTGGGGTCTTCGTTATGAAGTTTTTCCAGCAGTTACTTATATCACTTGGGATCTTTTCTTTCTACCAACCATGACCATGCTCTTATTGCAGTATAAACCGCAAGTCAATCCATTGATTAAGGCCTTTACACTAGGAGTGCTTACTTCTTTTGTTGGTCTTCCTTTGATGTCCTGGCTAGGTATTTACAAACTGTCTAATTGGGAATTCATCTATTCTCTACCTGTCCAAATGGTAATTTATTTGCTTGCCCACTACTTTAGTCGCAGAAATAAGTTTCGTCCTTTGTAAACAAAGCAACATCGTGAAAAAAGCTGGTGGTTTCCGTTTACTATCACAAAAGCCTTATATACACCTTAAAAATGCTAGTGGAAATATATATCTTATTGCATCGCAAAATGCGGTGCTATTTGTTTTCTGAAAAATAGACGATCAATATAAACTAGGTTGTTCCGTAGTATTTTAATCGCTTATTCAAAACACCTAGTCAGCTGGAACTGGCGGAACATACGATTCGCTATTTCTATTAAAACAGTGATTTTGAGGAAGTATGCGGACAAACAATCCCTTATTTAACATATATCAAAGTAAAATAGGGGTATTCCTCCCAAATAAGGAACCTGATGTCCGCGAAAGTAATTTTAGGTACTCGTTTATTCAAGTTCTTTTGTTTATCTATGCCAATTAGCGTAAAAATTGATGGTCATTATACATTACATTTTAATGCCTGCTATAGGTAATGAGACCAGTTAGGAAAAAAGGTGTTGTTTTCTAATTAGGGATTAATTGAATATTTTGGTGAATCATTTTGCATATATTGATATGATAGAAAGAAAAGGTCTTATAACGGTTTGCTTGATTTTAAAGGGGGCACTTTTAATGGAACATAAAAGTGAAGAGCGGCTAAGAATTTTCAACGATGAACTAAAACAGTTAGCTGAAGAACATTACATAGAGGCAAAGACTTTTTATCATGTTTCAGAAGCCCATAATCAATATTATTTGGACCAGAAACAAAAGGAACAAAAAGGAACTAATGTTGTTATCGACAATGTAAAAAAGAATAAGGGGATACCAGCTGAAACGAAAAAGGTGAAAAAGACGTTGTCACCTCAGGAGGTTCGTGAGCGTAATATTACATGGTCACTTAATCTGGGTGTAATCTTTTTGCTGATTGGTGGGTTAGTACTCGCCACAAGCACGTGGGATACGTTAGTAAATTGGATGAAGACGGGCTTAATCGCAATCGTTTCGGTGATGTTTTTTGCGCTGGCATTATTTACGAAACGTGTTTTAAAGATAAAGAAGACCGCCTTTGCTTTTTATGTGCTTGGTAGTTTATTCTTACCGATAGTGATTTTATCTGTAGGTTATTTTGGATTACTCGGTACATACTTTTCATTTTCCGGTGAGGGGCGTTACTTATTTGTCTCTGCTGGTTGCTTAGTAATATTGCCTGTTTATTTGTTTCTTTCTGTAAAGCTAGTATCGAGACTGTTCGTTTGGTTTTCGTTTATTACGTTTTCCGTGTTTGCAGGATTTATCATCGGATCATTTTACCTTCCGATTGATGGATTTTACTTAGGGATGATGGTATTTAATGCAGCGTTAATCATCGTTTATCACTTTTTGAAAAAGCAGGAACATTTCCAGCTTTTTACGAACGAATTTGTATTATATATTCAAGGAAACTTAATTCTTTCCACATTAATGATGCTAACTGTATATAATAACGAACTGATTTATAGCTTTAATCTGATTTTGACTGCTATTTTATATTTTGCCATGATTTTTGTGACGAATCACAAAGAATATCATTTCGTCTTTAGTGCGATGCTTGTATATGGCGCGTATCAATTGATAGAGTTTTCATTTATCAATGAAATTGGAGGCATTGCTTATGCGTTAATTGGTTTTGTATTTTTAGGATTAACTAAACTGGTAAAAGATCAAAGTGGGTTACATAAGGCATTTCGCTATACAAGTGCAGTCGTTTCGTCGCTAGCTTTTATCTATATAAGCATAGAAGGAATCGTATTACGCATGAATGAACCTTCCATAGTTCTGTTGATTGCCTATGTAATCATAGGATTAAACTTTACGTATCTTGCAAATAAGGTGAATAGGCAGCTATTTATCTACTTAAGTCCGGTATTTTTTATGGTTGCCTTATATGAAGCAGTATTAATAGGGCAGAGGGTAGTTGGGTATGAATTCCTCAATTTACCGTTATTCATCGCCGGCTTCTTCTTATACGTTGGTTTCGGTTGCTTGATGAAATTTGGCTTTTTTCAACCCATTAAGGAAAGCTCACGTGATATCGGTAGTATCGTGATGCTGCTTAGTACGATGGAAAGTTTCGGACTTACACATTGGTGGCAAGTTGGAACCATGTTTCTCTTGTTAGCTGCAGTTGCATTATTCATGGCAAAATATGAAAAGCGTGCAGCGATTATAAATACTTCCCTGGCTCCAACGATACATGCACTGGCGATTGGCTTGTCCGTTGTCATGTATTTTATCAGCGCCGTTGTGGACGAGTACATGTACAATCCAGTTTCCATCGTGGCGCAGGGCTTTGTTGTTTCTGGGATTACCGTTCTTTTTGTTAGTTTTGTATGGAGACAGTTTAATAGAAAAGTTTTTTCAACAAATTCATTTTTTGTTTCTCATTGTTTTTATTTGATCGGAATGCTGATGACTTTTTCCAGTATATTCAGTGACACTCTACGCGCAATAGTTGTTCTTGGTGGAATAGGGATGGCTTATCTTTTCTATAAAAAGTCAGAGGGTTCAGCTGCACCTTTTCTTGTTAGTGGATTAACTTTGTTGTTTTATTTAACAGTGGTATACGCGATCTTTACACAAATAACAATTCAAGCAGATTTGTATTACTCTTTCCAGTTTGTAACAGGTGCATCGCTGCTCTTAAGCATCGGATTGCTGATTAAGACGAAAGACCGCATACTCATGAACAGCTATTTTTGGGTAGGTCATATTTACCTTCCCTTATCCTTAATCCTTACTTTTTTCTTATACGGTGAAATAGCTGTTTGGGCATTCCTGGTTTCTATTGTTATCTATGCAGTAAGTGTGCGAAAAGCAGAAATAGACTGGTTAATTAATCCATTTTTGTATTCGTTTTTCACATCGACTTGGATTGCCATTTATCTCGGAATGCGATTATTGGAATGGCGAGAGTATGTGCACTATTCCTTTCTGCTTACGAGTATTGGGTTAGCAATCGCGTGGTATATAGGCAAGGGTTTATGGTCCAGAAGAATAGCCTTCTACACGGTACCGTTCTCGTTTGTTGGAATAATAGCATTCACTTTAGTAACACCATTCAGTCTGTTTACGTTTATTGTCACTTTGATGTACATAATTCTCTTGTTACTTATCATGCACAAGGAGAAATGGGATGTTTATAATGTTATCCCATTGCTAATTGTCTTTTATGCATTAGGTTTATACGGTAATAATTATTTGAACGCAGCGTATTTCATGTTGTATGGAGTTGCTGGTTTTGCTGCGATCTACACGGTAGTTGGTATGCTTAACTATCCATTTATTTATCGAAACTCAGTGAGTAAAGTGGGGCTCCCAAAAATTGATTGGTACACAATTGTCGGCTTCATGGCACTGTTTGGTTTGTATGGAATGACAACAGGGGAGTTAGGCACAAAGCTTTTACCCGGTATTCTAATTGCAGCCAATCTGGTTCTGCAACGGAAACGAATTCCTTATACGGCACCAAAATGGTTTGTTTATTCCGCCTGTGTCTTTTTACTGCAACCCTATTATACGGTGTTGATGAATACAAATGTATCAGCCTTAATTGAACGGGAGATGTATGCCCTACCATGGATTGTTCTGATTATTTACCTTAAAAAAATTACAGATAAAAAACACAAAGCAACCATATATGCCGTACAATGGTCTGTTCTGATTATCGTTTCACTTCTCCTTATTCAGGATGGAATGGCTAGTAATACAATCTATGACGCGCTGATAGTTGGAACGTTGTCACTTGCTTCCATGCTTGGTGGAATGCTTTACCAAATGAAGTCATTTTTCTTTGTTGGTGCGGCTGTTTTGCTTTTAAATGTGTTCCTTCAGACTAAGCCATACTGGGGAAACATGCCATGGTGGGGATACCTCCTGATTGCAGGTTCTATATTAATTGGCGTAGCCAGCTACAATGAATGGCATAAACAAAAAAACGCAGACGGAAAGGAAACCATCCTCTCGATTTTAAACAAAAAGATTATACAAAGAATTAAAAAGTGGGAGTAATGAGGTGGGAAATTGAAAAAAGAAAAGAAGTCCGGTAAATGGGAATGGCTAACTGACCTGTTTGTGGCTATACCGGAACTTATACTAATTCCAATCCGTTTAGTTTTTAGATTGGTAGTAAGTATTATAAGGTATTGGAATTGAGTTTCCGGAAGAATTTATAATTAGAAAGAGTTAACTAATGTGTAATTATTTAACATAATGGATTCCACATATCTTTGCGTTATTACTAATAATCTTGTATTTAAATAGCATCTACATCTTCTTTTGTAGATCTTATCATTTATACAAATAACCAAAATTCTATTTTGAAATAGAATCATATGAGATAATGCTACTTACATAGAATTTCAGAAATACAATGAGAAGGGAAGATATAATGAGAAAATCTACATCCAAAACTGTTATGCATAGCTATCCGGGCATGGTTGCATTAGTTACAGTATCCCACAATGGAAAAACAAATATTATGGCTGCAGGATGGCATTCCTATATTTCTTATAATCCACCGATTTATGGGGTGGCAATTGGGAGAGAACGTTATACATATGAGCTGGTTAAAAATGCTGGATGTTTTGCCATTAACTTTTTGCCGTATGAGAAAGCTGTATTTATTCAAGAAGCCGGAGTGTATTCAGGTGGTAATTTAAATAAATTTGTATATGGAGAAATGGTGTACGATCAAGGGATTACTATTGAAGCACCAATTCTTCGAGATGCTTATGTTGCATATGAGTGTAAAACGATCGATATTAATTCTTATGGTGATCATGATTGGTTTGTTGGGGAAATAACCCAGTGCTATCGTGATGAGGAATTGTTTTTGGAAAATGGACTTCCTAATTTTGAGAAGTTAGAAATTCCACTTTATCTAGGCCGTTCAGAATATGCACGGCTGGATCGGGATAGTAGGGTAGAGGAGTTTAAGATAGAAGAGTAAGCTTGTATAACCTAAACACCTTCTTTAGGTCAAAAAAGGAACAATCCCAGATTTAGAGATTGTTCCTTTTTACTGTGTTAGTTACTAGTTTCTTTTTCGCTTGCTGCTATACTATTACTAGTTTCTTTCGTTTCATACCTTATATGATCGAAATCGATGTCATCAATGATGTTCTTTTTTTCACGTAGGTTTTTTTACATCAATACCTGAAGAAGCCTTAAGTGATTCTTGTAATGCGGACATTAATTTGTTGCATAACCTGTTACTTTATTTGCGCCACCCTCCGTATCACTACTACCAGTCTCGACTACGTAATACTAAAAAAGACCTTGCCACCTTTCCAAATGGCAAAGTCTATCACGCAGATTTAAGTGCTTCCTGCAACATAGGAGCGAGGTATTTTATTAGAGAAATTCTTAAACCCTATTCTGAAAAGAAGGGGTAGCAATTCAGACAACGGATTACTAGCTAACTAGAACTTGGCTGACATTGGCTTCATTAATTAGCTTATATCAGGGCCTACGCACCAACGTGCGGAACCAGCGTGACGTTTGCTGTATTTAAGTCAATCGAAGCTCCATCAAAATCTTCGATTTAGGTGGGGAGGTTCACCACGCATATTATATAGTTGAGTTACTTTTTTCTTTTACTTTCTCAATCCATCCAAACGGATCTTCTTGTTTCCCGTATTGAATTCCAGTCAATGTATCATATAAACTTTTTGCAATTTCACCCGTTTTACCATTATTAATAAATAGATGTTCAAGCTTCCATGTTAATTGGCCAATTGGTGAGATAACTGCAGCTGTTCCTGCGCCAAATGCTTCTTCCAATAATCCTTCTTTGTATGCCTGATAAACTTCTTCCATTGAAACTTTCCGCTCGACAATCGGAATGTTCCAATGCTTTAACAATCGGATTACTGAGTTCCTAGTCACACCCTCTAGAATACTTCCGTTTAACGCGGGTGTAACAACTTCTCCATTAATTTTGAAAAATACATTCATGCTGCCGACTTCTTCAATGTACTTTCTTTCGATTCCATCCAGCCACAATACCTGTGCATACCCATTATTTGCAACTAACTCTTGTGCTTTAAGACTGGCGGCATAGTTCCCACCTGTCTTCGCTTCACCGGTACCCCCTGTTACTGTACGAACAAAGTTATCTTCTACCGCAATTTTCACAGGATTAATTCCCTCTTTGTAATACGCACCAACAGGCGATAAGATAACAATGAATTTATAATTTCGTGATGGTGCAACACCAAGATAGGCCTCTGTGGAAATAATAAACGGGCGTATATAAAGAGAGGTTCCTTCAGATTCTGGAATCCAATCTTTTTCCAAAGCAACCAGTTGTTTGATTGCCTTTAGTGCAAAATCTTCATCAACCGGTGGAATACAAAGCCGATCATTCGACCGATTTAACCGTTCTAGGTTTTTTTCGGGCCGGAATAAATGAGCGTTTCCTTCTGGTGAGAGATAAGCCTTTAATCCTTCGAAAACAGTTTGACCATAATGAAATACCATTGCGGAAGGATCTATAGTGATTTGTTGATATGGTGCAATGCGCGCATCATGCCATCCTTCAGGATACGAATAATCCATTATAAACATGTGATCGGTAAATACTCTTCCAAACTGCAATTGATCTGATTCCGGCTTTTCCTTCCCAGATGAACAAAGATTGACTTGAATAGAATTATTTCCCATGATACTAGCCCCCGTGGTGTAAAAGTTTAATATCAATAGTAAGTTATATCCCATATTAAAGCAAGACCTAAATGTATAAAATTAATTGAATTTAATCAAAATTGTATTGTAAACGCTTTATTCTGAAAATTATTTGCGAAATACCTTGTTTTTTGAAAATATTAGGTTTAATATACTTCCTATATTCATTTTGAAAGGAGGCTCAGCGATGGTTACATTTATTGCATCCATCTTATTATTACTAGCAGGTTATTTCGTGTATGGGAAGGTGGTCGAACGAATTTTTGGCATCAATGATCAGCAGGTTACACCAGCATATTCAAAGCAAGATGGCTTTGACTACATGCCGTTAAGTTGGTGGAAGGCGAGTTTAATTCAACTATTGAATATCGCTGGACTCGGTCCAATCTTTGGAGCATTATTAGGTGCCTTATATGGCCCGGTTGCATTTTTGTGGATTGTCATAGGCTCAATATTTGGTGGAGCTGTACATGATTATTTTTCAGGAATGTTGTCACTTAGACATGGTGGTGCCCAGTACCCATCCATCGTAGGTAAATACTTAGGAAAAAGTGTACAATCTGTTATTAATGTTGTGTCCATCGTGCTAATGATTCTTGTTGCAGCTGCTTTTACTGCAGGACCAGCACAACTAATTGCTCAGATAACACCGCTAAGTTTTATGGCTGCAATCCTAATCGTTTTTGTTTATTTACTGATTGCAGCTGTATTACCGATTAATAAAGTGATAGGAAAAATTTATCCGATTTTTGGAGCGATATTGATTTTTATGGCCATTTCAATTGGTGTTGGGATGTTCTTTTTCGATAATCCTGTTCCGAATTTAACATTTAGTAATTTGCATCCAGACAATTTACCAATGTGGCCGTTGTTGATGGTTACCATTTCATGTGGAGCTATATCAGGATTTCATAGTACTCAAAGTCCGATCCTCGCGAGAACATTGAAAAAGGAAAGTGAAGGAAGAAAAGTGTTTTACGGTGCAATGATAGCTGAAGGTGTCATTACTTTAATTTGGGCAGCGGCAGGAATGGCTTTTTTCAATGGTACGGAGGGCCTTCAGGCTGCACTCAATGCTGGTGGACCTGCAGGAGTTGTAAATGAAATCAGTATATCAACCCTTGGGACACTTGGTGGTATTCTGGCAATTCTAGGTGTAATTATTCTTCCTATCACGACAGGAGATACGGCGCTTCGTTCTTCTAGAATGATGCTTGCAGATTTATTGAAACAAGTAACAAAAAAAGATTTGAAAGGTAAATGGTCCCTGAGTCTTCTGATGATTCCGGTAGCAGTGCCAACTTTTTTGCTGACACAAATGAATTATAGCTTTCTATGGCGCTATGTTGGATGGACAAACCAGGTAGTGGCAACAGTAATGCTGTGGACGGGAGCAATGTACTTATTAAAGCATCATAAATTCCACTGGATTTGCAGTGTACCGGCGTTATTTATGACCGGTGTTACAAGTACTTATATTTTTTATGCACCAGAAGGCTTTAATTTAGCTTACTCGACATCTATGATTATTGGATCAATTATTTGGATCGTCATTCTTTTGTGGTTTGTAAAGCAGCTTATTTCACATAAAAGAGAGAAGCAACAGCAACAGGCGATTCATACGAAAGAGGCAAAGGCGGGATGAGAGAATAGTTACAAAAGCTATTATTTTAATGAAAAAAAACCCCTGGGTACTCTCGTAGTGTCCAGGGTTTTTAAATTGAAAGGTGATAAATAAATGATAAAGGCAATCCTATTTGATTTAGATAATACGCTCCTATGGGATGATAAGAGTGTTAAAGAGGCTTTTAAAGCTACCTGTGTACTTGCAGAGGAGAAGTATGCTATCAACCCTGAAATGTTAGAAAAACAGGTTCGAGAACATGCTCGAACGTTATACGCTTCCTATGAGACATATTCCTTTACAAAAATGATCGGAATAAATCCTTTTGAAGGGCTATGGGGGAATTTTATTGATGAGGGTGAAGATTTCCGTAAGTTGAAAGAAATGGTTCCTGCTTATCGAAAGGAAGCTTGGACGAAAGGGTTACAAGATTTAGGAATTAATGATCCTGAATTTGGATTGGAGCTGGCCGAGACATTTCCAGTAGAACGAAAAAAAAATCCATATATTTATGAGGAAACATTCGATGTACTTAATCAGCTTAAAGGAAAGTATCAGTTATTGCTGCTCACGAATGGTTCCCCTGATTTACAGCAAACAAAACTGAGTATAACCCCAGAACTCAGACCGTATTTTGACCATATTGTAATTTCGGGAGGTTTTGGAAAGGGAAAACCAGATCCAGCCATTTTTGAGCATACACTAGAGCTTCTTTCGGTCAACAAGGATGAAGCTATGATGGTGGGTGATAATTTGAAGACAGATATTCTTGGTGCATCAAGGGTAGGAATAGATTCTGTTTGGGTTAACCGTCATCATATTGAAAAAAGTGAAGGGATGCCAACCTATGAGATATCAAATTTAGGAGAGCTTCTGCCAATTATCAAGAGAGTTAATCGTTCGTAAAAACAAAGCAAGCACACAGCAGAGCAGGAATGCTGTGTGCTTACTTTATAGAATCGTGACATAAGAAGTCGCCACCGTTTTAGATTATAAATCTATTGCTGTTACATCATAAATTTCATTTAATGCCTTTAACTCTATTAATCCGTCTTGATTCAGGTGTTTATCCACTCTCAACATCATGATGGCATCTCCTCCGATATCTGACCGATCCACCTGCATAGTTGCAATGTTGATTTGATGTTGCGCTAACAGGCTACCCATTCTACCAATTACACCTGTTTGGTCTTTATGATAAATGACCATTATATGTCCTTCTGGAGTCACATCGACACTATAATTGTCCACTTTTACTATTCTAGGTCCTAAGCCATTTAATAAGGTACCTGAAACACTTCTTTTGCCTGCTTTTGTTTTCACTTCCACTGTGAGTAAATTGGTAAAGCCCTCTGCTTTGAACGTTTTACTTTCATTTATGGTTATTCCTTTTTGTTCAGCAAGATAAAGGGCATTCACATCATTAACATGTTCACCTAAATGGCGCTTTAATAATCCTTTTACAGTATTCCTTGTTAAAGGCGCTACATCTAGCTCAGACAAATCACCTGAGTAATAAATGTTTATTTCTTCTACCACGTCTCCAGTTAAATCTATTAGAAATAGTCCTAGCTTTTCTGCCAAATTAAAATAAGGTTCAATTTTGTTCATAATTTCCTTTGGTACGGATGGAAGGTTAACAGGATTTTTGACTAAATCTCCTGTTAAAAAACGGACAACATCATGACTGACATCGACTGCTACACTTTCCTGCGCCTCAAATGTACTTGCTCCTAAGTGGGGCGTAGCGATTACTTCTGGTAACTCCAATAGTTTATGGTCTTGGAATGGTTCTTCTTCAAACACATCAAGTGCTGCACCAGCTACCTTTTTAGAGATAATGGCCTCGTATAGTGCTTCTTCATCGATGATTCCTCCACGAGCACAATTAACAATGTGCACGCCTGTTTTCATTAGCTCGAATGATTCAGCGTTAATTAAGTGTTTTGTTTCCTTCAGCAAAGGTGTATGTATGGTAATAAAGTCTGCCTTTCGTAAAACTTCCTGGATCGAGCCATAGCCAATGCCCATTTTATCTGCCTTTTCTTCAGTTAAAAAAGGGTCATATGCGATGACATTCATCCGTTGTCCCTTGGCCCTGAAAGTAACTTCAGCGCCAATTCTGCCTAGACCAATAACCCCTAGTGTTTTGTTTTTTAATTCAACACCGACAAACTTTTTGCGATCCCATATGTGGTTTTTTAAAGCATGGTAGGCCTGTGGTATATTTCTGGATAAAGACATGATCATTGCCATTGTGTGCTCCGCAGCTGAATTGGTGTTTCCGTTAGGTGCGTTGACAACGATGATTCCATGTTCTGTAGCAGCATCAAGGTCAATATTATCAACCCCAACACCTGCACGGCCGATTATTTTTAACTTAGATGCTTTACTAATTATAGTGCGAGTTACTTGAGTCTGGCTACGGACTAAGAGGGCATCGAACTCCCCAATCCGGTTTGCTAATTCTTCTGGTGTCATAGTTGTGTCGGTGACAATATTCATATCTTCTGCATCTCGAAGCGGTTGAATACCTTCCTCGCTGAGTGGATCACTTATTAAAATAGTAAACGTCATTATTCAACCTCCTGTAGTAAATAAATTTCTTGGGCTGCCCGAGTTCCTGAGCCAAGGTCAATAGTCTTGCCAATCTTTTTTAATCCGATTTCAATTGTACTGATGATTTGTAACACATCTCCCGTGGAACAATAGCCCATATGTCCAATCCGGAAAATGTCACCTTTCATATGTCCTTGTCCGCCTGCCACAGATAAGCCAAATTCTTTTTTAATCACTTTTCGTAACTCCTCAGCTGGAAAGTCTAGCGGCTTTATTGCTGTTACAGTAGGAGAAGCAGCTTTATCATTGGTAAGCAAAGGAATAGCCAATGCTCGGAATGCTGCTCTAGTCATTTCCATCATCAATTGGTGACGTCTATAAACTTGTTCTAGACTTTCCTCACCTAAAAGCTTAAGAACTTGTTCCAATCCAAATAAAAGGGACACAGCAGGAGTGAATGGGGTAGAATCGTTTACTGAATTATCTCGGTACTTGTTTAAATCTAAATAGAAACGTGATTGTTCGTTCTCCTCAATTACTTTCCAGGCACGTTCACTTGCTGCTATAAACGTTAAACCGGGAGGCAGCATCAATGCTTTTTGTGAGCCTGTCACCAATACATCAATTCCCCATTTGTCCATTTCTGTTTCAACAGCCCCAATACAGGAAACACCGTCAACAACAACTAAAGCATCCGAGTTCTGATGAACAACTTTTGCCAGTTCTTGAACTGGATTTAGTACACCTGTTGACGTTTCACAATAGGTAGAAAAGACAACCTTAATTTCTGGATTTTTTTGTAGATATTCTCTTATATTGTCGGTGTCTACAGCTGTACCCCAATCGACAGCATAACGATGAACTTTTATCCCGTACGCTTGTGCTATGTTAACGAAACGATCGCCAAAGGCACCAGTTACGATAACTAACACCTCATCTTCAGGGCGTGTGGTGTTAACAACTGCTGCTTCCAATCCAGATGTCCCGCTTCCTGTAATGATAAGAACATCCTGTACTGTTCCGAATAGTGGCTTCAGTTTAGGCTTAATCCTTTGCAATAATTCTTTTGTTTCTTGACCTCTATGCCCAATCATTGGCTGGCTCATTGCACGCTGTACACTTGGTGGTATTGGACTAGGACCAGGGATTCGTAATGAATGATGATCTGGTAGCATATGTGCACTCTCCTTTGAGGCTTAATTTTTACTCATCATAGCAAATCTATGGTTGTTGTCAATATAGTTTAATAATTATGTAAACGAAGAAAAGATTCTGTAAACGCTTAACCCACTCGGGCAATTGACTTTAATTTTTAAATAAAATAAATACATTGAACAATAAGAAAATAAGTCATATAATTATTCGAAAGGAAGGGTGGGAATCTAGATGAAAAAAGATTTACGTATAAATAGCAACGTTTTTAGTGAGGGTGCTATGAAGGCACCAAACCGTGCAATGCTGCGAGCTGTTGGGGTTTCAGATGAAGATTTTAAGAAGCCAATGATTGGTATTGCTAGTACATGGAGCGAAGTTACACCATGTAATATACATATTAATGATTTAGCAACAAATGCAAAAGAAGGAGCTAGAGAAGCAGGTGGCGTACCGTTAATATTTAATACAGTTACTGTTTCAGATGGTATTTCAATGGGAACGCAAGGGATGCGTTATTCTTTACCAAGTCGTGATGTAATAGCCGATTCGATTGAAACAGTGGTAGGTGCGGAGAATCTAGATGGATTAGTTGCCATTGGTGGTTGTGATAAAAATATCCCTGGCTGTATGATAGCGATTGCGAATTCAGATGTTCCAGCCGTTTTTGTTTATGGTGGTACTATTTCCCCTGGTTCACACAACGGTAAAGATATCGATATTGTATCTGTATTTGAGGGAGTAGGCCAACATAATAACGGCGATATAAATGATAGTGAATTAAGGTCAATTGAATGTAGAGCATGTCCTGGAGCTGGATCATGTGGTGGTATGTACACGGCAAATACCATGGCATCGGCAGTTGAAGCTATGGGCATGAGTTTACCTGGGAGCTCTTCTAACCCGGCGGAAACAAAGGGTAAAGCCGATGATTGTGTCGCTGCTGGACAAGCAGTTTATCACCTGCTGGAAAAAGATATTTATCCAAAAGACATAATGACAAAGGAAGCATTTGAAAATGCAATTACCGTTGTTATGGCACTTGGAGGGTCGACAAATGCCATCTTGCATCTGCTGGCCATTTCGCATGCTGCCAGCATAGATTTAACAATTGATGACTTTAATCGAATTCAAGAGAAAACACCACATCTTGCTGATTTAAAACCAAGCGGTAAATATGTTATGCAAGATTTACATCAAGTCGGGGGAGTACAAGCAGTAATGAAACTTCTTTATGAAGCAGGTTACCTTCATGGGGACTGTTTAACTGTAACGGGTAAAACTGTTGCTGAGAATTTAGCGGATGCGCCATCCCTTGAGGAAGGTCAAAAAGTAATCATGCCATTTGATAACCCCAAACGAGCGGATGGTCCATTAATTGTTTTAAAAGGTAATTTATCACCGACTGGTGCTGTGGCCAAAGTTTCGGGTGTTAAAGTGAAACGTCATACGGGACCTGCTCGCGTGTTTGAGACGGAGAAAGAAGCTACAGCCGCTGTGATGGATAACAAAATTAATGACGGAGATGTGATTATCATACGTTATGTAGGTCCAAAAGGTGGTCCAGGAATGCCTGAAATGTTGTCAATTTCAAGTATATTGGTTGGGAAAGGAATGGACGAAAAAGTTGCCTTATTAACCGATGGCAGATTTTCGGGTGGAACACACGGCTTAGTCGTTGGGCACATTTCACCTGAAGCACAAGATGGAGGACCAATCGCATTGGTGAAAGAAGGGGATCTAGTTACGATAGATTCAGATGAAAAAGAGATATCTTGTGATGTTTCCAAAGACGAACTAGAAAGTCGTCGCAAGGAATGGCAAGCCCCCTCCTTATACAAAAAAGGTGTTTTAGGGAAATATGCGCATAATGTTTCCTGTTCATCAAAAGGTGCTATAACAGACTTTTTTAACTAAATAGTAACGCTTGTTACGAATGACTTCAGTTTTATAACTGGAGTCTTTTTATACATTGAAATAGTTGTTCAACAGCTTTCTCAATCATACTTACGTTGTAAGCGCATACAACTTTTTAGATTTATCCAAAATATCAAAAAACTTTCAAAAACCTGTTGACCAACTGCCCAAAACGTTATATGATTGTCGGCAATATAAAAAATTTAAATCCTTGAAAACTGAAATAGAAATAACTCGATGACGGGAACGAAGAAACATGTATGATGTATTAACAGAGATCTGGGGACGCTGGGAACCTAGAAGTACATATTGTTTTGATATCATCCCTGAGTACTAAGTTGAACAGTACTTTTTAGTAGACTTGGTCAGGTGCATTACCATGTACCTGTTATCAAACCAGGCTGTTTGTCAGCCTCTAAGGTAGCATTTGTGAGAATGCTGCGAAAATGGGTGGTACCGTGAATAGATGACTCTTTTCTCCCCTATAATTCTGACATTATGCAGATTTATGGGGAGCGAAGGGTCTTTTTTAATTCAAACAATCCAAATAGAGGAGGTATGTAGTAGTGAAGGTTGAGGCAAAACATGAGATTGAACGTACGAAAGAATTGAGGACGGGGTCCGATTTATTAATTGAAACACTGGTTGATGCTGAAGTTGATACGTTATTTGGCTACCCGGGTGGAGCTGTGTTACCGATTTATGACGCATTATATCGCAGTAAAGCTCCCTTTGAACATGTGCTTTCCCGTCATGAACAGGGTTCCATTCATGCAGCGGAAGGTTATGCACGGGTTACCGGAAAACCGGGTGTTGTACTTGC
>NZ_JBYQFJ010000023.1:0-49246 GCF_057836705.1 Virgibacillus carmonensis
CCTACACGGTGATAGCCACGCTTTTTTATTTACTGGGTTTTGTCCCAGCCTCTTTATTTGATTTGATAGTACGATAGGCAAGCAAAATATTTTCTCTAGATGTAATGACATCATAAAGATGAGAAAAGGATTGATGCTTCAAGCTTTTGTCGAACAAATCTGTGAAAGTCTCGGTCATTTCATAGTAATCCCAATATCGTAAAGCTTGCACTGTGGCATCCCTCCTTTTGGAGTGATGTTCCCACGTTCCTACCCGATCGGTGCAATACACGTTTGGAAAATAATCTTTCTCTTCGCTAGACTTGGGATTGTTCCTCCACTCTCATTACAAGAGATTCATCAGTCATACCCCTACCCTCGCAAGGATAAATGCTCTTTGGCATAAGCCTTATAGCAAACGTTTTGGATGACAGTCCTTGGTTCAACGTTCCTTGTTTTCCAAGTCCCTTACAACCTAGCTATCGATACTGAACTTAGGTGTTCCCCTGGAAGCCTGTGAGCTGGATACCGCCTTAGTCCAGTATAGCGTGTTTCATAGGGCCAATTTTTACTTCACACCACTCACCCCATCGTTGGATGGGACATAAGTTTCCCTATGTTCAAACTTTAGACCTGTATATTCGGTTATTCGTCAGTTTCGTTTCTCTGAAACCATTCTCACCATATCCAGTTTTTCAGCCGTGCGGCATATCCGTCGGCTTACCTTCTCCGAAGGAGTGGCTATAGCCTTCGTTCTGCCGAATCTACCTGTACTTCAAACCCCGTAACCTGTCAGTTACGACGCATGCAGGAGTATTGACGGGATGATTTCAGGAAACTTGGTTCCGACATTCCCATCCTCGGTTGTAAAGTTAGGATTATACGCTACATAACCCCCTGCATTTCACGCTTCAAAGCGCTTATAGCAGAACTTGTCGAGCGTGGCCCTATTGCGGAACAAAAAAATTATATAAGATACAAATCAAGCAATGTTTGTACAGAAAGCCAGAAGTAATATAAGTAATGGTATCCCAAGTACAACGAGCCAAAATTCTGGAGAGCCAACCAAGTCTAAGTAAAACGGTGTAGTCATAAACCACCCGAACGTTGCCAGGAATACAATGCCGCAAAATGTTGAAAAAGCAATAAATAGTACAATTAGGATACATATAAACAACGTATTTTTTATTGCCTGAAGCATTACTATTCTCTCCTTTCTGAGAAGATTCCATATAAATGTCTGCCTAACATCTCTAATGCTTCCTTCTTAATAGCAATGTATTTTCTCTTCCCTATAAACAATTGCGGATAAATCACCTCATCACTAAACCTCTTTCCATCGTTACGTTTTTGCAGGTATTTTAATTGTATGAGTTGCTGTTCACATGTGCCCAACGTATTGACAGCTTGATTTAGGATATTTATCCACTCCGAAGCCTGAATTTGTTTTAACGCAAATGACTCTGTTTTACTTTTCTTAAAATCACCAGAACCGTGCGGCATGTCGGAAACTTGTGAAACAATACACGGTACTTGGGTTCTTTTTGCTACTGCCTTGACCTTAAAATAGCGGTCTAGCCAATTTTTTTCCGCATATTCAATATAAAATTGTTCCTCATCCTTTAATATTTCCTCTATTTCTTCTTGTGAGAAGATGTTTTCCATATGAGAAGCAAACTGCATCAAATCAACTCCTTAACAGTAATGAAAGCATAGTAATTAAAAATATAGATTAAACCAATCCATCATTAACTGATTGATATTTGTGGAACGTAATACCATGTAATAGTTGAATGGGAAAGATCTATATAAGTCTCCGTTTTTGACTAGATCTGATGGCCTTCCTAAATTCATATCATAGTAATTTCTTTCACTTTTATATGGTCTTGCATGGTTTGTGTCTTACTCTTTCCCACTGTTATAATTACTTTCGTCATTCAAAAGCTCGCTCATATTTCCTTACCGGAAATACACTTATGAAACGATGAGGATACAATTTCATACAATCCATGTTGAGTTTTAGTGAGATTCATATTCGTTTCTGGAACATAACAGGGTTTTTCTTGTTGAATTGTATTTTCACTTAATTATTTCCATCAGATCTATTAGTCACCTTTACACCCTCCTTCAATAGTTCAAATCATTAAAATAAACTACAAGATAGTGACTTTGTGTAAATAGATGAAATAACACGATACTAATCAAATCCTCGACTTAAAATGGTGCTTTCCTTATTTAGTTTAAATATGCTATACTAAAGACCCTTTTGATTGGCAGGTAAAACAGATTGTGATATTAGGCGTATCGCTTATTTATGTTTTTCTGCTTTTTTAAGTACTCTCTTGTTTGTTCAACAGTGGGTACAGCTTTATCACCAACTGAACTTTTATGCTTCATCCACTCTTTCAACTTTTGATTGGTTTCCATCTGACTATCCTTTGGATCAAATAGCATTACGCTCCTCATTCCCTTCCACATATTACCATCACCTTTCTATAAACTTTCTATCTGTTTTCATTCGTTCAATGGCTTGATTTTTACGGTAATTAGAAGCTCGATTCACTACCACATTCATGTTGCCTATAATTCGCCACCACGTGCGTCCTTTGTCATCCAATTTGTAAGCAACTTCATCAGCTTGAAACTCTTCTGGAGTTATATTTGATGTTGCCCATATAGGTTTTCCTGCACGTTCTCGCCCATTAATGATTTGAAACATCCAATCCTTTTCTTCGCCTGATAAACGTTGACTGCTCATGAAATCATCCCATATTAATAAATCCGCCTTAAGACATGCCCCCATGATTTCCTCAAAGGACTCTGTATTTTTAAAGTTTTTCGTTGCTAGTAATCTACTAAACAAGTCTTTTTCCGTAATAAAGATAACAGTATGCCCTTGATCAAGTAACTCATTTCCTCCTGATGCGGTTAGGTGACTTTTACCATTACCAGTTTCACCTATAAGAAAAACACCTAATTTCCCTCTCTCCTTAAAGTGATTAACAGCATGTTCGATTTCTTGTTTTGCTTCTTTCGTACCTTTTCTTGAAATAAAGTTAGTAAATGTCATATTTCTTATCTGAGTCATCGAACTACTTAATCTTAGAACCTGATTTATTCGTATCTGTTTTGCTCTGTTTGCTTGTTCTCGCTTAAATTGTTCATCATGTACAATTTCACATGGACATGCACAAGTTACCCAACGCTTTTCTTTTTTGATTGGATGTTCTATTGGTATTTGCGGTTTATCCTTACCACAGTACTTGCATGTAATAGGCTCTGGTTTACTACCATTTGGAGACATTCCAGCACGTTCTAGCACTTTATCTATTTGCTTATACATCCGTATCCTCCTTGTTATACCCTCGAATAAAAATACTAAAGTCTTCCTCTTGTTTACTAGATCTATTCTTTTTTTGTGAAGTTGTTCTTTTATTACTAATCGATTCTTTATGATTATGAAACGCTATTTCCTCTGCATTTGCTTGGTCTAGATTGGTGATGTTTTTGTTGTACCATGATTTTAGTATCTTCTCTGTATAGCCCCAAGATTTCTTACTACGCTTAATAGAACGCTTCATAGCCTCAATTACTAATTTTTCTCCAGAATCATCTATCCATTTCAGAATGGATTCCTGTTCGTATGGACTAGCTATACCAAAATTTTGTTCGTAGAAGGAAATGGCTTTGTCAGTAGTAGTAGTTATAATATCTTTATCTACTTCTTTATCTTCTTCTACTTCTTCTTCTATTGCGTGACTGTCACGTGACGTCACCAATTTGCTGTTTTGTTGTATTTGTTTTGCTTGTTGACGAGCTCTTTGTTTTTGCTTCCTCAACCTATTTTGGTTTCTTACTCTCTCCATACCTTCAATATTTTGATGTTTTTCCCAGTTTGTAATTTGAATGAAGGAGTTTCGATCAATTTCTATCATCCCAAAATTATTTAGTGTTTTTAAAGCGAGCCGAACGGTATTAATTGGTCTATCGAAAATGGTGGCTAACATTTCATCTGTATATGGAATGTTTTCGTTTAAATAAATATATCCACTTGCATTAGTTTTACCTGCCTGTGATAGTAATTTTATCCAAATGATTAGAATCGTATCAGCTTCAGGCACATGTTCAATCAACTTTATTTTTTCATCTTCAAACATGGCTGTATTTAATTTTATCCATTTTATTTCGCTCAAATCTAGCCCTCCTTACTTCCTATTCTCCAACCATTCTTCCAGAAATAGTTTTGCTTCTTCTGCTGGAAAATACCATTTTCCACCGACTTTAATTTTCGGGAAATCCTCATTAAAGAAAAAGTTGTTTTGTATCGTGTTCCAACTCATGCAGGTACGTCTTTTTAATTCGTTGGAATCCCAATACACTAGTTCCTTATCAAGTTCCTCTATTCGGTTTTCAATTGCATCTAGATACATTTGCTTGATCTTATTTTCATCAACTTGTACTTGAATCATAAGCACACCTCCATATACTCTTTAAAGATCTTCCCAGATAGCTTGACCTGCCCCTTCCCAGTGATTAATTACTGGGTCAAACAAACCTTCCTAATATATATACATCAATCTTTCAACCTTTGTTTTACAATTCTCGGAGTTAGTTATAAGATTTTACTAACATCATTTACATAAAATTGTTTCGTCTTCGTGAATCACTCTTAACTGATGTCCGTTAAATATCTTTGTTTATTGACTCATGAAATACTCTCGTAAGGTCATTGATAAGTTTTTTATCAATCGTGTTTAAAAAAACATCCGGGAATAAATTCCTCATATCCTTATTAAAATAATGTTCATATTTAATCATTGTTTCCCTTCCCGGGTTAACAACACCCTTCTCTAGTTTTCGCACATAAACCGTTGATATACCAAGCTCTATGGCAAGCTGTTGCTGAGTAAAATTGTGTTGATCTCTGAGTTGCAAAAGTAATTTACGTTCCATTATATTCACCTCTTATTGATAACTTTTTTATCATTAAAGATAGTATATTAGATAAAATACTTATCGTCAATTGTTTTCGGAAAAGAAATTTATCATTGATAACTTTTTTATCTGATATTGGTTATAATAGAAGTGAATAGAGGTGTTATTGATGGAAAAGAAAAATGGAGTTTTTGGAAAAAGATTGAAATTACAAAGAGCGAAACACGAGAAAAAACAAGAGGAGGTAGCAAATGCAATAAAAGTTTCAAGGGCAAGATATTCGCATTATGAAAATAATCATGTCGAACCCGATTTAGATATTATAAAAAGACTAGCTGATTTCTATAATGTATCGAGTGATTATCTATTAGGAATAACTGATAAACCTAATTATAATATTATTGAAACTGATGTAATACAAGAGGACGATGAAGACTACAAAACGCTTAACAGATATGGACGCAAAATGACACCCGAGCAAAGGAAAAGAGCAGTTAAAATCCTTGAAGCAACATTTGAGGAGTTGTTTGATAATGAGGACTAAACCAGATTATAAAAACGCCAAAAACATGGCTCAAAAGGTATTGCAAGAACACAATGTAGACCAAATCCCAGTCAATGTTGGCTCAATTTTAAAATCTTATAAAAACATCAAACTTATAACCTATAATGAAATGTCAAAAATGTTTAATCTTACCGAAAAAGAAATAATTGATATAAATGCTTCAAAAGATGGGGTGATACAATATTCTGGAAGCAGAAACAAATACTTTATATCTTATAATGAAAATGTTGCTATTAAAGGCAGGATAAATTGGACGTTAGCTCATGAACTAGGTCATTATATTTTAAATCACCATAAAGAAACTAATTGCTCTCTTTTGGAAGAGAGTAGTTTGACACTAGAACAAAATTATGTTGTTGAAAGTGAAGCAAATTGTTTTGCTAGAGAACTTTTGGCACCTCCACCTGTTCTAAGGGAGTTAAATGTAATTAACCAGGAATCCATTTCTGAATTATGTGGGTTATCGGATCACGCATCTAAAAACATACAAAATTTCCTAATTAAAGGGATGAAGGAATTTGGTATAGCATATACACCGGACGACCCAATATTAGAACTGTTTTCTGATTTTATTAACATTGTTAAGAATATCAAATGTTGCAATAAATGTAATCACATCTTTTCAGCTTCGAAACCTCACTTTTGTCCAAATTGTGGTAGTGATAATCTAGTTATAAATATCAATCCTAGCAGAAGTAATAAAACATTATTTAATACTATAAGAACGGATATAACAAGTAATCAAGTAAAGCATTGTCCAAATTGCAAACATAAAGACATAGATGAAGATGCGAATTATTGCAAAATATGTAGCGCATATCTTATCAATAAATGTACAGGCTTTGACATTACCACGAAACACTTATTCAAACAATCAATAAAATGGCATGAAATCGAACTTGGGTGTGGTGAATTTTTAGATGAAAAGTCTCGGTATTGCACAAAATGTGGATCCTTCTCTACCTTTTATCTAGAGGGGTTGTTACAAGATTGGGAAAACGAATCATCACCTGATCCCGTTTTTGTTTCAAATAATGAAAATTAATATCGAGTTAAACTTAGATACATTTGTAGCTCAATAACTTTTTTTAAAAAAGGAGGAGTATTAATGGGATTATCCTTTCGTCAACGTAAAGATAAAAAATGGGAGTATAGGGTTAAAATAAAAGACCCCATTACAAAAAAGTATAAAGAAAAGTCTAAACGTGGATTCAGAACAAAACCAGAAGCTAGATTTGAAGCACAAAAGGTTGAAAAGAATCTGTTAGAAGGATTCTACGTGTCGAATATTTCCCTTCATTACTTCCTAGATTTCTGGATGCAAGAATATAAAGAAGATATTGTAAGGAGGAACACTTATAAAACCCTACAAAATAGTATAGAAAATCACATCAAGCCCTATTTTAAAAACATAGAAATACAAGAGCTAACGCCAGAATTATACCAAAAGTTCCTGAATTATTTACACGATAAAGGATTAGCTTAAAATACAATCAAAAAAGTTCATAATGCTTTAAATGGTGCTATGAATCGGGCTGTTATTAATAAGCAGGTAATAACCAATCCATGCAAAAATGCTGTCTTTAAAGGCATGGAGAAAAAAGAGGATTTAAAATTCATTGAATCATCAGATGTAAACCAATTTCTGACATTCGCCTATGATTACGGTTATATTTATTGGATGTTTTTTAAATTATTAATAGAAACTGGTATGCGAAAAGGTGAAGCTGGTGCTTTACAGTGGACTGATATAAATTTGAATGACATGAAAATTAACATTAGTAAGAGCCTTGACTTCCAGGCAAGTAATGAAACTGAATTATTTGGTGAAACCAAAAACTACAATTCTAAGCGAGTAATTTCAATGAGTAAATCTCTTTCAGATGAATTACGCTTTCATGCTAATTGGCAAAATCAAAATAAAACAGACATTAATGATTTATATCATCATAATTTGAATCTTGTATTATGCAGAAAAGATGGAAACTTTATGCCTAAATCAAGTCTTTTTAATGCATTTGAACGGATATTAAAACGATCAGGTATTAAATCATTACCGATTCACTCTCTACGCCACACACATGCTGTGTTGTTATTAGAATCTGGTGCAGATATGAAATATGTACAAGAACGTTTAGGGCATGGAAGTTATCAAATTACTGCAGATGTATACTCTCACGTATCAAAGAAAATGGAACAAAAAAATACCGCCCAGTTCGAATCCTACATGGACGATATTTTAAAGTGAAATTATTTTTTTAAATTTTTCGTGGGCATTTCGTGGGCGTTCGTTACATTTCAATACTTATTTTATATATCACCCACGATATAAACCCTTTTAAATCAACGTTAATAGCTAGTTAGATACTGTTCTCTCTCCCAAGGGTGAACAGTTGTTCTAAACATGTCCCATTCAATTTCTTTTGCCTCTACAAAGTGTTCATATAAGTGATCTCCTAGCGCTTCTTTAATGACTTCATCTTTCTCAAGTTCTTCTAGTGCATCCATTAATGTTGCTGGAAGATCTTTTATTCCATTTTTTATACGCTCAGTTTTATCCATAGCATAGATATTACGATCAACAGGGTTAGGTGGTGTAAGATTGTTTTCAATACCATCTAATCCAGATGCAAGAAGGACTGCCATGGCCATATAAGGGTTTGCAGCAGGATCCACACTCCTAGCTTCAATTCGAGTACTTAACCCTCTTGAAGAAGGAATACGTATTAGCGGACTACGGTTCAGTCCTGACCAAGCTACATAACAAGGAGCTTCATATCCTGGAACTAAACGTTTATAAGAATTTACCGTCGGGTTTGTAACAGCTGTAAAATTTGTAGCATGCTTAATGATTCCTGCAGTAAACTGCTTAGTTAATTCACTAAGTTGCATATCACCTTTCTCATCAAAAAACATATTTTTATTGTCTTTAAATAAGGACATGTTTACGTGCATTCCAGATCCGTTCACACCAAATAATGGTTTTGGCATAAAGGTTGCGTGTAAATTGTGTTTTCTGGCGATAGTTTTAACTACCAATTTAAATGTTTGAATATCATCAGCATGCTTAACCGCATCAGAATATTTAAAGTCTATTTCATGCTGTCCTGGAGCAACCTCATGGTGTGATGCTTCGATTTCAAATCCCATTTCTTCTAATTCAAGTACGATATCACGACGACAATTTTCACCTAAATCTGTAGGTGCAAGATCGAAGTAACCGCCTCTATCATTTAATTCTAAAGATGGATCACCTTTTTCGTCTAGTTTAAATAAGAAGAATTCAGGCTCAGTACCGATGTTAAAAGCAGTAAAACCTAGCTTTTCCATCTTTTTAAGATTACGTTTTAAATTGTACCTTGGGCAACCTTCAAAAGGTGTTCCATCAGGATTATAAATATCACAAATAAATCTTGCTACTTTTCCTTTGTCGGATGTCCATGGATAGACAACAAAAGTATCCATGTCAGGATATAGGTACATATCAGATTCTTCAATGCGAACAAATCCTTCGATAGAAGAACCATCGAACATCATTTTGTTATCTAATGCTTTTTCCAACTGACTTAATGGGATTTCAACATTCTTAATTGTTCCCAGCATATCCGTGAATTGCAATCTTATAAATCGTACATTTTCCTCCTCGATTTTTTTATAAATATTTTTTTTCGTCATTTCTGAACTCATCATTCATCCTCCTTGGATTAAACAGCATGTATTTTAATGAAAAAATCTTGATAACTCGCCTTGTCGTAAACTCGATTTACCAAATCGTCCTGCTTCATACAATTCATGTTTTAACATGTGCCGTAATTCACGATCTGTAATTTCTTTTGGCTTTTCTTCTATGAAATTTTTATTATTGTTAGTTGGATCCAACAATAATTTTACTCCAGCCAAATTTACACCTTTATCTAGAAGGTTCTTTATTTCTAGTAGGCGATCAACATCATTAAATGAAAATAATCGTTGGTTTCCTGTTGTTCTTGCTGGTTGAATCAGGTCATTATCCTCATAATTCCTAATTTGTCTGGCTGTTAATTCTGTTAATTTCATAACTATCCCAATTGCAAATAAGGGCATCGAACGGCGATCCTGATCATTCATTGGACACCCTCCTACTTTGTTATTATTCATATTTTATAATATGTAAGGTATTTTGTCAACATAATGTAAGGTTTTCTTACATTAAAAATTGTATGGAAAAAAATTACCATGTAACCATTTATCTTTTACCCTATTTACATAAAGTCAAACTTCATAAAAAAGATTTCTGACGGTCAAACTAAAATGAAAATTTATTCCTCAACTAAAAGGGATTTTAAAGATTCCTTTAATGCTATTTTTACGTGTTCATAGGTCAGACCGCCTTGAACGAAAGCTGTATAAGGTTCTCGAATCGGTCCATCAGCTGTTAATTCTAGACTGGCACCTTGAATAAATGTTCCAGCTGCCATGATTACCTTACTATCATATCCAGGCATTGCGCTGGGATATGGGGTAACAAACGAATTCACAGGTGAATTTTGTTGAATGGTTTGACAAAAAGCGATCATTTGCTCTGCAGTCTGAAATGTTACAGATTGTATAAGGTCAGTACGATCAGCTTCATAATGAGGATTGGATGAAAACCCTGCAAGTTGAAGTATTCTAGCTGTAAAGATAGCACCCTTAAGTGCTTCACCTACAACGTGTGGAGCTATAAATAAACCTTGAAACATCTCTTGTAGCATATTTAATGTGGCACCTGTTTCTTTACCAAGCCCAGGAGCAGTTAAACGATGGGCGCATTTCTCTACAAGATCTTTATTTCCAACAATATATCCACCTGCTCGTACAATACCACCACCGGGATTTTTAATTAACGATCCTGCAATAATATCCGCCCCAACTTGGAGTGGTTCTATTTCTTCAACAAACTCCCCGTAACAATTATCAACAAATATAACAATTGATTTATCAATGTTCTTTACGAACTGGACCATCTCTTCAATTTCTTTGATAGTAAAGGATGGCCTGTCCGCATAACCCTTAGACCGTTGTATACCAATAACTTTTGTTTGTTTTGATATAGAACTTTTTATTTGGTCAAAATCAATTTGTCCATTTGCCATCAAGTCAATTTGTTTGTAGGAGATTTGGTAATTTAATAACGATCCATTGTCGTTTTCAGGTGTTCCAATAACACCTTCTAATGTGTCATAAGGTCTCCCCGTAATATACATAAGCTCATCAGATGGGCGTAATAATCCAAATAATGTTGTTGAAATAGCATGTGTACCTGAAACGAGTTGCGGGCGAACAAGAGCGTCCTCCCCACCGAATATGTCTGCATAAACCTTTTCGATTATCTCTCTTCCATAATCATCATATCCATAACCAGTTGTTGCATTAAAATGACTATCGCTAACACGATTACGTTTAAATGCATCCAGTACACGTTTTTGATTATATTCTACAATCGATGCTACTTTTTCGTGCTGTTCTTTACAATCTAATTCAGCCTTTTTTGCTATTTTTTCTATCATGAATCACTTATTGCTCCTTTAGTATGTTTTGGATTGGATGGTTTTGTTTGATGAAGCCATTTATTTTATATTGATCCAATTCAGCATCAAATTCTCTTCCTTTTATTATGGTTTCATGTTCTAATCTGTTTATCATCTTTCCTTCATCAGGATCAAGTGCTGTCGAATACCAATCCCATTCTGATTCTAATAGTGATTCAATTTTTGTAAACAATTTGGTAATGTCTTCTTTATCAAATGCACTTATCACAATATATGGATGGTTGTTAGGGATAAACTCTTCGTTTATTTTATCTTTTTTATTATATACCGTTAGCGTAGGTATCGAAGTAGCGCCTAAATCTTGGAGTAGCTTACGGACAGTTTCTTGGTGTTGTTCTTTGTCCGGATGAGAGCCATCTACTACATGTAAAATAAAATCTGCCTCCGTAACTTCTTCCAATGTTGACCTGAATGCAGCAATCAATGATGTAGGGAGATCTTGCAGAAACCCAACTGTATCTGTCACCAATGCTTGAAATCCAGACGGGAATTGAAAATGTCTAGTTAACGGATCAAGTGTTGCAAATAACTGATCTTCTTCAAGTGATTGTTCTTTTGTGATCCGGTTAAATAACGTTGATTTTCCAGCATTTGTGTATCCCACAATCGCAAGTTGAAAAGCTTGATTTGTTTTTCTACGCTTCCGGTATTGCTCGCGTTGGCTTACTACCACCTTGAAACGACGTTGAATATCATATATTCTCCGTCTTATATGTCGCTGATCTGTTTCCAATTTAGTTTCCCCTGGACCTCTTGTCCCAATTCCTGCTCCTAAGCGTGATAATTCGGTTCCTTGTCCATGGAGTCTAGGTAATAAATATTCCAGTTGTGCAAGCTCTACTTGGAGTTTACCTTCTTTTGTTTTTGCGCGCATTGCAAAAATATCAAGTATTAGCTGACTCCGATCGATCAGACGCACACCAAATTGCTCGGATAAATTTCGTGATTGGCCAGCAGACAATTCATCATTTGAAATAACAATGTCAATTTCCAATTCCTCAATAAAATCACTTATCTCATCTATTTTACCCTTACCAATGTAATTTGCAGGGTGAATCCGATTTCTTTTTTGTGTAACAACTTTTTTAACCGTACCGCCTGCAGTGTTACATAACGATGATAGTTCTTGTAAGGAAGATTCAAAATGCTCATCTGTTTGTTCTGGGTGCTTAACTGCTATTATCAATACTTGTTCCTGCATTTTTATCAGACCTCTTTCTTCAGCCATGTCTATTCCAACAACTATTGCTTATACCTATCCCGTAATAAACGAGCGCTACCGCTTTTACTTTTTCCTAAACCTATCATAGCAAAGTGAAAACCTTATCACAATTTGTATGATAAGGTTTACTCAATTAGCTTACCTAATAACTTGGCAATTTATCAAAGACCAAATCTTGTTTTGTAAGGGTTATCAATGTATCAGTAGAAATTTTGCTCTGATTTAATATACGCATTGCCTGCTTGCGAATTGATTGTTCGATAACATTTCGGACGAAACGTGCATTCGAAAAATTGCTAGGAGAATGATTTTTTTCCATAATAATCTGTTCCTTAAGCTTCCACTCTGCCTCATTTGTTAATTGATATTCTCTCTCACGCAACATCTTTTTTGCAATTTGTACTAATTGGTCAACTGCATAATCTTCAAAATCAAGAATGAAAGGAAATCTGGACTTTAAACCTGGATTTAATAATAAAAATCGTTCCATTTCATATGGATAGCCTGCCAAAATTAACACAAAATCATCATGGTCATCTTCCATATGTTTTACTAAAGTGTCAATTGCTTCTTTACCAAAGTCCTTTTCCCCTCCACGTGCAAGGGAATATGCTTCATCAATAAATAATATACCGCCAGCGGCTTTCTGTATGATTGCACGTGTTTTTTGTGCGGTTTGGCCAATGTACTCGCCAACTAAATCTGCTCGTTCTGCTTCAATGAAATGTCCTTTTGAAAGTATATTCATATCATAATAAGCAGACGCTAATTTCCTGGCAATTGTTGTTTTTCCAGTACCCGGATTACCTTTAAATAACATATGCAGTACCTGATTAGATGAATTAAGACCTACTTGTTTTCGCTTTTCATTAATAGTAATCATTGCATATATTTCTTTTATAGATTGTTTTAAATAGTCCATTCCTACGAATGATGAGAACTCTTGGTCAATACGATAAAATGGACTACTCTCGTTATACGATAGACGCTGGTCTGACTCTACTCTCACGCCATTCTTATCATATAAAACAATATTAATTTGCCCATTTTTATTTTGCATCATTTGCGATTCCAAATCATCACCCCTTAGTCAATTTAGTATACGCACCAAATGAAAAAGTTGTGACAAACGCCTAATAAAAAACCGGAAACTCAACTATTTATAAGTATCCGGTTTCGTTATCTATTCTTTTTCTAGAGTTATATTTTTAACTGGTGCAAAGGTTGAAATCGCATGTTTAAAAATAAGTTGTTGTTTACCATCCGCCTCTAATAAGACAGTAAAATTATCAAAAGCTTTAACAACTCCTCTTAATTGAAAGCCATTTATCAGGAATACTGTAACTGAAATGTGATCTTTCCTTAATTGATTTAAATATTGCTCCTGAATGTTTACTGATTGCGCCATTGTATTTCCTCCTTTTCTATCTATATATATTTAGTTCTACTTTTCTTTCAACATTCCTGCTATATCTGTTAAAATAGTTCGAAATCTTTCATCAATTGCGTCAGATTCTACAGAATACCAATTAACATCCATCTTATTCTTAAACCATGTATATTGCCGTTTGGCAAATCTTCTGGAATTACGCTTTAATAACTCAATGGCTTCTTCCAGAGAATAATCCCCTTTAAAATATGGGATGAATTCCTTATAACCAATACCTCTCATAGATTGATGATTTTCGAATCCCTTGGAATACAACTGATGTACCTCATAAAGTAGTCCATTCTGAATCATTTTATCAACTCTATTATTAATCCGGTTATATAACATCCGTCTTTCCATATCTAATCCAATAAAAATGGGATCATAAGGCGACTCCTTTTGTTCTTCCTGATATTCAGTCATTGTTTTTCCAGTTGTTTCAACTATTTCAATTGCACGAATAAGGCGTCGATGGTTGTTAGGATGTATTTTCAATGCCTGTTCTGGATCAAATTCTTTTAAACGATCATGTAAATGATTAGCCCCCGACTTTTCCAGTTCATTTTCCAACTGGGTCGTTCGTAACGGATCTCTTGCATCGTTAGCGAAGTTATAGTTGTACAATGCTGACTGAATATAAAGACCACTACCTCCAACAATGATTGGCAAACGTTTCTTAGCTTCAATTTTATTAATATAATCCTGAACATGCCTCTGGAAATCCGCTACCGAGAAATCCTCGTTTGGGTCTTTTATATCAATCATATAATGAGGAATACCTTGTTTCTCATCTTCTCTAACTTTGGCTGTTCCTACATCCATACCCCTATACACTTGCATAGAATCTCCACTAATGATTTCACCATTAAACTGTTTTGCAAGTTTGATACTTAATTTTGTTTTACCTACAGCTGTAGGACCTACAATAGCAATAACTTTTTGTTTCATCATTTCCTCCTAGTTACATAACCCTTTTAAACATTTTTTCTAACTCATAGGAAGAAAAATGTACGATAATTGGACGTCCATGGGGACAGGTAAAGGGATCTGTCGTCTTGCGTAAATCTTCGAGTAAGCGAAACATATCTTTTTCATTTAAATAATGATTAGCCTTAATCGAACCCTTACAGGACATCATAATAGCCGCCTCTTCACGAATTGATTCAATCGTTACTTTTTCATCGGCCATTATTTGATCAACCATTTCCCGTATCACTTCTTCCTCGTAGCCAGTCGGGAACCATGAAGGATGCGATCGTATAATATATGTTTGATTCCCAAATTCCTCAAAAAACAACCCAACCTTTTTAAATTCTTCTTCATACTGATCAATAAAAATGGATTCTTGCTTAGAGAATTCAAATGACATTGGTAACAGTAATTCTTGAAGGGTATTTTCTGATTTCCCTAGTTTATCCCTGAAAAATTCATACTTCACTCGTTCTTGAGCAGCATGTTGATCAATCATATATAACCCATTTTCATTTTGCGCCAATAAATAGGTACCGTGCAGTTGACCAATTGGATACATTATTGGTACACGATCTTGTCTAGATATTGTTTGTGTGTTCGATTCTACTTCATCAAAAGAAAGCGATTCTTTTTCATTAACTTGGAATCCAGATTGCACATCATTATTAGAAATGGAATCAGTATGTTGTGCCTTACTGCCTATTGGCCTGAAATGCGATTCATGCATCACTTGTTTTGGTTCATCGAATGTTATGGAAGGCTGGAAGGATTGTGGTTTTCTTGGCTCAGCATGTTCCATCTCAGGAATCAGTGATGTTTGCCGAAACGTTTGCCGAATCATTTCTTCAATCATTTGGAACAACTCTTTTTCTTTACTGAATCTGACTTCAAGTTTTGTAGGGTGTACGTTTACATCTACTAGAATTGGATCCATGGTTATCGACAAAACAACAATGGGCATTCGACCAATTGGTAGCAGCGTATGATAGCCCCTAGTGATAGCTTGAGATAAAGGAATGCTCTTAATGAATCTTCCGTTAATAATAGTAGAAATATAATTTCGCGCGGATCTCGTTATCTCAGGTTTTGCAATGTATCCATTAATTTGAAAGTCTAATGTTTTCTCTTCAACAGGTACCATTTTTTTTGCAACGTTCATTCCATAAACTTGGGAAATAACCTGAAGCAAATCATCTGTTCCAGCCGTCTTAAATAATTGTCTCCCATTATGTGTAAGTTCAAACCGTACATTGGGGTGTGATAAAGCTAAACGATTTATTAAGTCCGTAATATGGCCAAGTTCTGTGTGAATGGTTTTCATATACTTTAATCGAGCGGGTGTATTAAAAAATAAATTTTCCACAAGAATTTCTGTTCCCATGCGAGCGTCACTTTTAGACTGGTTGATTATTTTTCCGCCTTCAAGTTGTATACTTGTACCTGAATGATCACCTTCAGAAGTCTTAATTTTCAGCATACTCACGGCTGCAATACTTGCCAATGCTTCTCCGCGAAAACCTAGTGTTTTAACATGAAATAAATCCGTTTCATTTTTAATTTTACTAGTAGCATGAGGTAAAAATGATCTAGCACAATCCGTTTCAGACATTCCTTCCCCATCATCGGTAACCTTAATCTTTTGTAATCCAGCCTCTTCAACTTCAATTTTAATCCATGTACTATTAGCATCTATACTATTCTCCACCAGTTCCTTTACAACCGATGCTGGTCGTTCCACAACTTCTCCGGCCGCTATTTTATTTGCAAGCGCATCGGACATTTGGAATATTTTCATCAAAAAATCCTTTCTACTCCTACTTTCTAAGCTTCTTTTGCAAACGGTTCAACTCATTCATAGCATCAAGCGGAGTCATGTCAAATAAATTCAATTTTTTTAGCTCTACAATAATGGACTCGTGCGATTTTTCGATTGCCGTCGTTCGAGTGGGTGATGCTTCTTCGGCAAAAAAGGATAACTGATTTGCGCTCTCCTTACTAACGTTACCTTCCTTCTTATCCTTCGCTTCAAAATCATGTAAAATCGATGATGCTCGATTGATCAATTGATCAGGGAGCTCAGCAAGCTTTGCAACATGGATTCCATAGCTTTCATCTGCTGCCCCTTCTTTTATTTGATGTAAAAAAACAACATTACCTTCGTACTCTTCTGCCCGAACATGGATATTCTTCAACTTAGTTAATGATTGTTCAAGCGTTGTTAATTCATGATAATGGGTAGAAAAAAGCGTTTTGGCATGAATATGATTGTGAATGTATTCGACGATGGCCTGTGCGAGTGCCATTCCATCATACGTGCTTGTTCCACGTCCTATTTCATCTAAAAGAATTAAACTATTTTTAGTTGCATTTGAAATTGCATGATTTGCTTCAAGCATTTCCACCATAAAAGTGCTTTGGCCAGAGACTAGATCATCAGCTGCCCCAATTCGAGTGAAAATTTGATCGAAAATAGTTAGCGCAGCATCCTCACACGGTACAAAGCATCCGATTTGCCCCATAAGTACGGTTAACGCTAGTTGACGCATATAGGTGCTCTTCCCGGACATATTTGGCCCTGTAATTAACAGAATATCAGAATCTTGATCCATAAAAACATCATTAGGTACAAATTCGCCATTTTTCATAACTCGTTCAACTACAGGGTGTCGTCCGTTCTTGATAGAAAGATTATCCTTCACAAAACTAGGGCGCTTATAATTATTACTTTCACTGACTGTAGCAAATGACTGTAAAACATCTATTTTACTAACTACTTCAGCAAGCCTTTGCAATTCTGGGATATAAGTTTTTAATTGGTCACGAATAGCAATAAATAGTTCGTACTCCAATTCAACACTTTTTTCTTCCGCTTCTAAAATAAGCTGTTCTTTTTCTTTTAGCTCTGGTGTAACATATCGTTCTGCATTTGTTAATGTTTGCTTTCGTTCATATCTCCCTTCAGGTAAGAGATGAAGATTGGCCTTAGTGACCTCTATATAGTAGCCAAAAACTCTATTATAGCCTATTTTCAATGATTTAATTTTTGTTTCCTGCTTTTCTTTCAGTTCCAGTTCTTTAATCCACTGTTTACCATTTTTAGAAGCATCTCGATACTTGTCCAGCATTTTATTATATCCGTCCCTGATTAATGATCCATCTTTGATAGAAACTGGGGGATTCTCAACTAAACTAGTTGACAACAGCTCTACTAATTGATTTGGAGAATGAATTTCTTTTATGATCTTATTAATCTGTTTGGAACCAAATTGATTTAGAATTGATAGTAAATCTGGAATTTTCATTAGAGATTGTTTTAATTGAATCAAATCCCTACCGTTTACATTTCCAAATGCAATACGACCTGATAAACGTTCCAGGTCATAAACGGATTTCAGTCCTTCTCTCAGTGCGTCACGTTCCATAAAGCCATTATAAAATGCGTCTACAATATCTAGTCGTTCTTCTATTTGTTTCTTATTTAGTAATGGACGTTCTATCCACTTTTTCAACAGCCTTGAGCCCATTGATGTTACTGTTTGATCTAAAACCCATAGTAAACTACCATGCTTACCTTTTTTTATTATTGTTTCTGTTAATTCTAAATTTCGTTTCGAGTACATATCAAGCTTTAAAAATTGTTTTAACTCAATGATTTTGGCCGGTTGTAAATGGCCAAGGGAACGTTTTTGTGTGTGTTGAACATAATTTAACAATCGGCTAAATGCTTTAACTAAACGTTCGTCATTTATATCATCAACTAATTTTCTATACTCCCCATTAAAAGATATTTCGTCCTGGTAGGATAATGTAACGTTCAATTTATCTCTGAGTTGCTGCTGATGTTCTGAAGGCATTTTAGACGATATGACAATTTCTTTGATTGGTTGATTATAAAGTTCATGAATTACAGCATCCCATCCATTTGAAACAAGTGCAATTCTGTTTTCACCTGTTGAGAGATCGTTATAAACAATTACATAGGATCCATCTTTAAAATAAGAAAGACTAGCAATATAGTTATTTTCTTTCTCACTTAACATATTCGATTCCATTACGGTCCCTGGGGTGATTAATTGAACAACCTCTCGTTTAACCACACCTTTTGCATATTTAGGATCTTCTACCTGTTCACAAATGGCAACTTTATAGCCTTTTTCAATTAAGTTTTTTATGTAATTTGCTGCAGCATGGTATGGTATTCCGCACATCGGAATTGGATCATCTTTTGCTGCATCACGTTTCGTTAAGGTGATTTCAAGTTCTCTGGCTGCAGCAACTGCATCATCAAAAAACATTTCATAAAAATCGCCAAGGCGGAAAAATAAAAAAGCATCCTTATAGTCAGCTTTTATTCGTAAGTATTGCTCCATCATCGGTGTATATTTAGACATGCCTATTCCTCCAAAAACAACAAAATATTCTCAAGCAATTATAGCATAAATAGAAAAGCGGAGGCGACTGTTTAGCGACGTACAAATAGATAGGACTGTGAAAGTACGTCGAACTTTACGTACATTCATCAGGACTAACTATTTGCTAGTCGCTAGAAGCCGTAGCTGGATCAAGAAAAGCGGAGGCGACTGTTTAGAAGCAGGCTCATAAACGATACCGGAAAATGAGCTTTGATTTTTCCAAAAGACTATTTTCTAAAAGATTGTTGTTTTTGACACAAAAGATATAAACTGTGTCATAACATACCGCTTCGGAAATACACTACGCTAACATGGTGTCTGGAAGCAGTATTATATAGCTCCTTTCGCTATTTTGGCAGTTGTTTGGAGCGGAGAACCGTTGACTCCTGCGGGAACAGCACGAGTCTGAAGACCCCGCAGCGGTGGTCTTCCCGAGGAGGCTGAAGCCGTGCCCGCGGAAAGCAACGGTCCGCAGCGGAAAACAACCAGCAGTCACTTCGCAGTTTATTTCCGGATCGGTATGTTACGTCGCATTTTTATATCAACTTCGGTGGTATTGAGCAACAAACTATACGAAAACTGCCTTCCAAAAAAAAATTACGAGAGAAATTTCTCTCGTAATAGTATTAATCTTTATCTTTTTCATTGAGAAAATCTGGATTGATCTCATCGAGCTCATCATTACTAACATCAAAATCCCAATCATCGTCGTCATCTTTATGATGAAATCCACTAGGGCTTACTTTCACGGAAATTTTAGTGTCACCTATTATTTGCACCAAAAATTCTCTTTCTATTTCAACTACAATTTTGTTACCTTGGTTCGTTATTTTGCATTCAAGGCAATTAGGTTGTTGTAACACCTTAGCTACTACGTCATAATCATCGTTAATACAATGGTCATCTTTAACGGATAGTTTAATATTGTCACAGTACGTAATTCTTTCTGTGACAACCTCTGTCTTGGTATTATCATTATACGAATACCAAATATTGATATCGTAGCTCCCATTTACCTCGACAGTGTCCTTTGATTTCTTCTTGGCATGATACAAATGGTTAATTACCCAGCACCCTAAAATGCTAGATGGTTTATGGGATGCTGAAACAGAATGTGTTGCTTCAACGAACCTGCGCCCTTTCCCACAAACGGCTTTGGTAATGATTTCTCTATATTCTTGATCAAGATATGTCATAATTCCGTTTACCTCCTCATTTTTCATAGTCATTTTATGCAAGACAAATACCTAAAGTGCATAACAAAACCATGAAAACAAAAGAAGATAAATATTATTCCCCTGAAAAGGTTGCCTAGACTGGGTTTTTGAAGTGAAAAGCCCAGGTAAGAAATATTATATTTCCTACCTGGACAATCAATTAGTGACTACATGATGAACCGTTTTTAGATTTTGAACCAGTTTCACCCGATAATAAATCGCCGCCTGTTGAACGGATCACGTCGTTTGTTACCTCACGAGCAATTGTACCAGATACAAGCTGCAAGACATCGTTTACAACGATTTGTGTTTCCTTAAATTCTTGAACAACAGGAATATCATCTATTTCTGCCTGCAGGCGATCTATTTCTTCTTCCACTCTCTTTAATGCTTCTTTTTTTTCATATGCCTGAAAATTGACTGCTTGCTTTTGTAAAGCTTTAATTTTGGTAATGAGTTTTTGTACCTTTTTGTTTTCATTTATTTTTGCTTCTACTTCTTTAAAACGATCTATCTCATCTGTATTAGCGAGCATTTGGGCTAGATTTCTTGCTTCATCTAATATCTGTTTACGTGTATATTCAGCCATGTTAATTCACCTCAACTGTATTTTCTACCATGATACCATTTAATGACCATGTCTTTGCTTCCGTTATATGAACCTCCACAATTTTTCCAATAGAAGATTCTGGTCCTTTAAAGTTTACAAGTTTATTTTTTTCTGTGTAGCCAGCCAAAACATCTGGATCTTTTTTGCTTTCACCCTCAACCAGCACTTTTACTACTTTATTTTCTAATCGTTTCATGGATTCTGCAGATTGCTTGTTAACTAGGTCATTTAAACGATATAAGCGCTGTTTCTTCACATCCATGGGTACATTATCTTTCTTTTTCGCTGCTGGAGTGCCATCTCGCGGTGAATAAATGTACGTATAAGCGGCCTCAAATCCTACTTCCGCCATCAGTGTCATCGTTTCCTCAAATTGTTCTTCAGTTTCGTTTGGAAAACCAACAATAATATCAGTAGTTAACGTAGCGTTTGGTATTGCTTTACGAATTTTTGCAACTAATTCTAAGTATTGCTCTCTGGTGTATTTACGATTCATCAATTTTAACACATCACTACTACCTGATTGAACAGGTAAATGTATATGATCTAATAAGTTACCACCTTGAGCTAACACTTCAATTAGATGGTCATCAAAATCTCTTGGGTGTGAAGTAGTAAATCTTACTCTGGGGATATCAACCCTGTGGATATCATCCATTAATTCCCCGAAACCGTACGCAATATCTTCAAAGTCTTTTCCATAAGCATTAACATTTTGACCTAATAGGGTGATTTCTTGATAGCCCTGTGCAGCCAAATGCCGTACTTCCTGAATGATATCTTCTGGTCTGCGGCTTCGTTCCTTACCTCTAGTCATTGGTACAATACAATACGTGCAAAACTTATCGCAACCATACATAATGTTTACCCAAGCCTTTATTTTACCTTTACGAACTTTAGGAAGGTTTTCAATGATATCCCCTTCTTTAGACCAAACTTCAACAACTTTGGCCTTACCAAAAAATGATTCTTTAATCAACTGAGGTAAGCGATGGATATTATGCGTACCAAAAATGAGGTCTACTTGCGGGTGCTTTTTCAAGATACGATTAACTACTGATTCCTCTTGTGACATACATCCACATACACCTAAAATTAGGTCTGGTTTCTCTAATTTTAATGGTTTTAAATGCCCGATCTCACCAAACACTTTATTTTCAGCATTTTCACGGATAGCGCAAGTGTTTAGTAGAATAATATCAGCATCTTCAGTTTGGTTAGTTGATTCATATCCTAACTCTGTTAAAATACCAGCCATTACCTCTGTATCATGTTCATTCATTTGACAACCATATGTACGGATTAAGAATTTTTTTCCTACTCCGATATTTTCGATATCTTCGGGAATCCCAAAATCATAATGAACATTTACTTTGTCCCGTCCACGCTTACGAGCTTTATTAAGATTTGGGGGTTCATAAGTAGTTTCAAAGTATTTTGCGAAATCTGAACTCGTTTTTTCTTGCAAAGGTTTGTCCTGGCCGGATTTTCTGTCCGCGGCATCTTTTTGCTTAATTTGGGATATTTCTTTACGCTGTTGTTCGTTCATGTGTGTAGCTCCTTTCTCTATTTAAACATACACATAGGTGCATAGATTTTCATTATTACAGTATAAAGCCTACATGCTAATTAAACAATAGATGGGGCCAGTTAGGGCAACTAAAATTCATCATTCACGTGAAAAAGTTACTATTTTCGACAAAAAAATAGTACTACACATTAAATGTATAGCACTTTCGATATAATCATCGTATTTTAGAGGATGTTCAAAAAGTCATCAAATGATAAATGGCGAATTTCTTCGTTACTCGGTTTTCCGGTCCTCACGTATTAAGTGCATAGAGGAACTGCTACTAAAACCATCGTCCTGGACAACACAGAAGTCAACACGTTCTGTGTAAGTAAGGTTCTCAAACCCTCATGCCTCCGAAGCAGGACGTGCTAGTGTCGACCTCTTTCTAATTCAGCGACTTTTTGAACACGCACTTTTATCTCGGTTCTACTATCAGCTTAATCGCTGTTCGTTCTTCATTATCAATCATAATATCTGTGAATGCTGGAACACATATTAAATCTACCCCACTGGGTGCGACAAAGCCTCGGGCGATTGCTACAGCTTTTACGGCCTGGTTTATCGCACCAGCACCGATTGCCTGCATCTCTGCTGTGCCACGTTCTCGTAGTACGTTTGCAAGTGCGCCTGCTACTGAATTTGGACTTGATTTTGCTGAAACTTTTAATACATCCATTACTAGTACCTCCCTTATATGCTAATGTAGTTCTATTACTACTATATTCATGGAGATGATAGCTTATTACCCTATTATGCATTAAAGATTCTCAACATTCAAATAGTCAACCAAAAAAAGGATGATCATCATTAATTAGTATACGCTCTACACGTGATGTTTTTCCGTTTTTCTCATCTATTGTGACTAAAAATCCATTTAGTTGTGTTCTTCCCTTTTTGTCCGTTTCAAAACGTACAGGTAAGTTTGTTAAAAAACGATTTATTACAGCGTCTTTTTCTACCCCCAAAATACCGTCATATGGTCCAGTCATTCCTACGTCGGTAATGTAACCAGTTCCCTGTGGCAAAATTCGTTCATCGGCAGTTTGTGTGTGTGTATGAGTACCAACCACAGCACTTACACGCCCGTCAACATACCAGCCCATTGCTTGTTTTTCGCTTGTTGCTTCTGCATGAAAATCAAGAAATATGACAGATGTTCTTTTTTTTGCCTCTTCAATTAATTCATCCACTTTACGGAATGGATCATCAAGCGGTGGAAGAAATGTGCGACCTTGCATATTAATAACGGCTATTTCTTTGCCGTTTATATTTATGAAAACAAGTCCATTACCAGGTGTCCCCTCAGGAAAATTTGCTGGGCGAATCATGTATTTTGCATCGTCGATAAATTCAAAAACCTCTTTTTTATCCCAAGTATGGTTACCCATTGTCACAACCTGTGCTCCAAGTTCTAAAAATTCTTTATAAATTTTTTCAGTAATTCCTTTACCTGCCGCAGCATTTTCACCATTTATAATCGTCATATTAGGACGATACTTTTCCTTTAGTTTTGGTAAATACTGCTTTACTGTATCTCGCCCCGGAGAACCTACCACGTCACCGATAAATAATATTTTCATTATATGTATCCATCCTATCTCTTTAGAAAAATTATTTGCCAAATAATAATGGCTAAAGTTTAAACGTATTATATAAGAATAGTGTTTCATAACAGCTATTTAAAGTTTAGAAAACTTGGCATTCGCCAAGCCTTTGGGTGAATGCCTTAATTGCACTTATGCAGAAAAAAATAAAAGCGGAACTATGTCCGCTTTTATTTCGCATACTCTACTGTTCTTGTTTCTCTGATAACAGTTACTTTAATATGGCCAGGATAGTCAAGCTCATTTTCAATTCGTTTTCGAATATCTCTAGCAACTCGAACTGAATCAAGATCATTTATCTCATCTGGTTTAACAATGATTCGAATTTCCCGACCAGCTTGAATTGCGAATGATTTCTCAACACCTGTAAATGACTCAGAAATTTCTTCAAGTTTTTCTAATCGTTTGATGTAATTTTCGAGTGTTTCACTTCTTGCACCTGGACGTGCAGCTGATAGTGCATCTGCTGCTGCCACTAAAACAGAAATAACTGAAGTAGCTTCTTCGTCGCCATGATGGGAAGCAATTGCGTTAATAACAACCTCATGTTCTTTGTACTTTATGCCAAGTTCTTTTCCAATTTCCACGTGGCTTCCTTCGACTTCATGATCAATCGCTTTACCAATATCATGAAGAAGTCCTGCTCTACGCGCTAACTTTTCATCTTCACCTAACTCTGCAGCAAGCAATCCAGATAGATAAGCAACTTCTGTAGAATGCTTCAATACATTTTGTCCATAGCTAGTGCGATACTTCAAACGTCCGAGTATTTTGACAAGGTCTGGATGGAGGCCATGTACTCCGATTTCGAACGTTGTTTCTTCCCCAATTTCTCGTATATATTCATCAACTTCACGACGAGCCTTATCAACCATTTCTTCGATTCGAGCTGGGTGAATACGACCATCTTGCACAAGTTTTTCTAATGCCATACGAGCAGTTTCTCTTCTGATTGGATCAAAACCTGATAAAATTACTGCCTCTGGTGTATCATCAATAATTAAATCAATACCAGTTAAGGTTTCTAATGTACGTATATTACGACCTTCACGTCCAATTATCCGCCCTTTCATTTCATCATTCGGAAGGTTAACCACAGATACAGTAGTTTCTGCTACATGATCTGCTGCACAACGCTGTAACGCCAAAGAAAGAATGCTTTTTGCTTTTTTATCTGCCTCTTCTTTTGCACGGTTTTCAGCTTCTTTTATCATTAGTGCTGATTCGTGTGTTACCTCTTGTTCGATGCGTTCTAAGATAATCTGCTTAGCTTGGTCCGTTGTATATCCTGAAATGCGTTCAAGCTCCGTTTGCTGCATTTGTATCATAGCTTCCACTTTGCTTTCCATTTCTTCAATTTGTTGTTGTTTTTCTGTTAGTGAGTTTTCTTTCTTCTCTAACAAGAGCTCACGCTTATCAAGCGTTTCACTTTTTCTGTCCAGATTTTCTTCTTTTTGCATTAGACGAGTTTCTTGTTTTTGTGATTCGTTTCGTCGTTCACGCAAATCTTGTTCTGTTTGCTGGCGAAGTTTGTGATTTTCATCTTTCGCCTCAAGAAGTGCTTCTTTTTTCGAAGCATCTGCATTTCGATGTGCTTCATCAACTATTTGCTTTGCTAATTTTTCTGCACTTGAAATTTTAGCTTCAGCTATAGATTTACGAATCAGATAACCAACAACAATACCGACGATTAGGGCAAGCAAAGCGGAGATGATTATTGTAATAATGTCCACGGTTTCACCTCCCATTGCTATAAAGTTGTACAATTCATTATTGTCGGCATGTACCAAATTTTAACTAAAAATATCAATATTTGTATAATGCAATTAAAATAATTATACATTCTAATTTTAATTGTCAACATTACCATTGTCAAGGAATCGTAAGAATTAAAAAATATAGTTTTATCGAGAGAGAGAATAACAGCCATGGTAACTGTCCAAAACCTACTAGAGTAATATAAAATAAAAGAAAAAGTAAATCCTCATTCCAATGGTTACAGAATGAGAATTTACTAGATATATTACATAATTAAGCGTTTGTTGAAGTTTCTTTTCCTTCTACTTCTTCAACATCGTCTTCTGGTGTGGCATCTAATTTATAATGATTACGAATCTTTTCTTTTATCTCTGCCATTACATTTTCATTCTCTTTTAAGAATTGTTTTGCGTTTTCCCGCCCTTGGCCAAGACGCTCCTCATTATAGGAATACCATGAGCCGCTCTTTTGAACGATATCTAAGTCTGAGCCGATATCAATGAGTTCGCCTTCTCTTGAAATCCCTTCGCCATACATAATATCAACTTCAGCGACTTTAAATGGTGGAGCAACTTTGTTTTTAACTACTTTAATTCGGGCTTTATTACCAAGTATATCGTTACCTTGTTTTAATGTCTCTGCACGACGTACTTCGAGTCGGACAGAAGAATAAAATTTAAGTGCACGTCCACCAGGAGTTGTTTCTGGGTTACCAAACATAATGCCGACCTTTTCCCTGATTTGGTTAATAAAAACAGCAGTAGTTCTTGATTTGTTGATAGCACCTGAAAGTTTTCTTAAAGCTTGAGACATGAGACGTGCTTGTAAACCAACATGCGCATCTCCCATATCTCCCTCTATTTCTGCCTTAGGAACTAATGCCGCAACCGAGTCTATAACAACAATATCCACTGCACCACTTCGAACGAGCGCTTCCGCGATCTCTAGTGCTTGTTCTCCTGTGTCTGGTTGTGATAAAAGCAATTCATCGATATCAACCCCTAGTGCTCTTGCATAGCTTGGATCAAGGGCATGCTCAGCATCAATAAACGCTGCCTGGCCACCCTTGCCTTGTGCCTCAGCAATTGCGTGTAAAGCTACTGTTGTTTTACCAGAGGATTCTGGACCATATATTTCCACAACACGTCCACGTGGATACCCACCAATTCCTAATGCTACATCCAAAGCTAACGACCCACTTGGAATAGTTGCAATCCTTTGTTCAGCTGTTTCACCTAATTTCATAATAGAACCTTTACCAAATTGTTTCTCTATATTTCTTAACGCCATATCTAATGCTTGTTTTTTATCGCTCAACGAGACAACCTCCTTTAACTAACTATATCTATCATACATGGTTTTATTTTATTTGCCAAGGCTAAAATCGAATAAATGTTCCCATTTTTTCATTGTTTATTTCTAAGTAATTCAGATTTAGCCATATAAGGAATAGCTAAAATACAATTTTTACTATAAACCAATAACTAACATACTATTTTAAGAAATTAAACAAAAGTTCATAGCCTTTCCAGACTGCTTTTTTTCTGATCGACTGACGGTCACCATGAAAAACAAATTTTTCTATTTGTTTTTTACCCATGTCATCAACTATCCCTATATATACAGTTCCTACTGGATGACCTTCTACACTACTTGGGCCAGCAACACCAGTAAAACTAATTCCTATAGATGATCCTAAAACAATGCGTATATTAGTTGCTAAGGAATCTGCGCATTCCTCACTAATCACACCAATATCTTTTGTAATACGTGTTGGAACTTGCAAGAGCTTTTCTTTAACTTTTGTATCATAACAAACAATCCCACCAGGACATACAGCTGATGCACCTTCTACACCTATCAATCTATTAGTAAACAATCCGCCTGTTAAACTTTCTGCAGCGGCAACCGTTTTACTCTGTTCCTTTAATAATTGAAAAACACGTTGATCAATGGTTTCATCATCAATCCCATATAAATGAGATCCAACTCTATTTGCAATTATTTGCTGTGTATCTGTTATTAATTGTTTTGCTTGTTCTTTTGTGTTAGCTTTTGCTGTCAAACGAATAGCAACCCCTTCTGTTTGAGCAAGTGGTGCAATCGTCGGGTTAGTTTGTGCAGCTATGATATCTTTTAGTTCATACTCTAATTGAGCTTCGCCTATACCAATAAACTGGAGCATTCTAGACGCTATAATAGTAGATTCTTCAGATAAATTTTGGATATAAGGTAATACTTCATCTGAAAATAGTTGCTTCATTTCTTTTGGAACACCAGGGAGAAAAACCCACACTTTATCATTTCGATTGATAATCATGCCCGGTGCCATTCCAACTTTATTTTCGAGTACAAATGCATCTTCAAATACTCGAGCCTGTTTTTTATTATTTGGTGTCATGGCTAGCAGTTGTTTGTCAAAATATGCAGAGATCTTATCCATTGAAAGCTTGTGTTCATTCATTGTTAAACCAGATAAAAGTTGAAACGCTTCCCTGGTTAGATCATCATCTGTAGGACCTAAACCGCCAGTAACCACAATGACATCCGAACGATTAGCCGCTTGATTAAATTGATCATGTACTCTTTTTAGATTATCACCTACTACACTATGAAAAAGCACGTTCACCCCATGTAATGCAAGTTTTTGCGAAATCCACTGTGCATTTGTATTTGCAATTTGACCTAGTAGAAGTTCTGTACCTACAGCAACAATTTCTGCATTTATTTGTTTCATCACTTCGAATCCCTCATCACGTTCCAGTTTTTAACAAAATAATCATAACCAGAATATACAGTAATAATTAATGCCGCGTAAAGGCTAACAATGTCAAAGCGAAAGCCTATATAAGAAAATGGGAAATTGTGAAGAAGTAATGCTGAAATAGACACTATTTGAATCCATGTTTTTAATTTACCCATTTGGCTAGCTGCTAGGACTACACCTTCTCCAGCTGCAACTAAACGTAATCCTGTTACAGCAAATTCCCTACTTATAATTACTATTACAACCCAAGCCGGTGCCAGACCCAGTTCTACAAGCAATATTAAGGCGGCGGAGACAAGAAGTTTATCTGCAAGTGGGTCTAAAAACTTCCCTAAATTTGTTACAAGATTATACTTACGCGCATAATATCCATCTACCCAATCAGTTGTTGAAGCTATGATAAATAATAATCCTGCTACCAAATGTGATATAGGTAACACCGCTTCACCAATATTTATCTCGCCCCAGTCAAAAGGAACGGATAATAATATGATGAAAATGGGAATTAAAAATATTCGGGATAGTGTAATCTTATTAGGTATGTTCATTGTTTTTCCTCCTATTACGTAAACCCTTCCACAAATAATTAAAGGGAAGGGTTTAACACATCTTATTATTCTTCAGTTTGATTAATATTTATCCATATTTTCTGATGTACCTTCTCTGTTTCATCAACAGGATATTCTAATTCGACCCCATTAATTGTAATTTGTAGGGCGGGGGCATTTCCAACATTAAAATAAATCCGTTTATCGCCAGAAACATCTATCTCTTTTGGTGAATTTTCAGCAGAAAAAGAACCTGCGTAATATTGTTTTTCTTTATCATTTGTTATTGCAAGATAGGTGTTAGCATCAGACTCGAGTGATATTACCACTTCTTCACTGGCATTGTTTAGATCAAATGTAGATTCCGGACTTGTGCCCGATCCTTCTTCCACTAAATCCAAAGTAGGTTCGACTTCCTCATCTGTATCTGGATCCTCTGCAGAAGTATCCGAATTTTCTTCATCTGAAGGCGTTTCATCTGTTGATGTTGATTCACTACCCTCATCAGGATTAGTGCCTTCATTAGATGTTTGATTGTCCTGAGTGTTTGTTTCTCCAGGGTCGTATATAATTTCATTATCATCTGAAGTGTCCACAGGATCTGTTGAATCATTGCCCGTTGTTTTTGAGATAAAATACCAAGCCGCAAAAAAGATACCAATTATAAGTAAAATAACAATTATTGTTGGAAAAAGAGAGAAAATCACCGGACCTCTCGAAGAATTTGAATCTCTTCTTGAGCGCTGAATTCGTGTATATTGTTCCGTGCTTTTTTCTTCTGTTTCTGGTACTTCCTCTTTATACTCATCTAATAATTCGTTAGGATCTAGTCCAACAGCTGCAGCATATTCTTTAATAAATGCACGAGCATAGAACTTCCCTGGTAACACATGAAAATTGCCTTCTTCAATAGCAACTAGATATCGTTTTTGAATCTTCGTTGTTTCCTGGACACTTTCAAGGGATAAATTTTGTGCTACACGCGCTTCCTTTAATTTCGTTCCAATTTCCATAAGTAACACCATCCAATTTAAAAATCAAACATCGAGAAACCATTTTCATTTGATGCGTTTTCTTTTTCTATAGGTTCGTATGTAATCTCTTCACCCTCATTACTGCGCAGTTCGATAATGTAATCAAAGTCTTTTAATTCATATTCAGTGGACTTTACAAACATATCTGGATGTTCCACAACTTTAATAGCAGGTATTGCCATTATTTCTCTAATTAATTGCCAATGCTTTTCGTTAGCACGACGCGTTGATACAATTCCATCAATGATATAAATATTGTCACTATTGTATTCATCTTTAATTAATTGACTCCGAATCGTTTGCTTTAATAATGTACTAGATACAAATAACCATCGTTTATTCGCACAAACACTCGCAGCCACAATCGATTCCGTTTTCCCAACCCTTGGCATTCCGCGGATTCCAATTAATTTGTGACCTTCCTTTTTATATAACTCTGCCATAAAATCAACTAATAGTCCTAATTCATCACGTACAAAGCGAAATGTTTTTTTGTCATCGACATCACTTTGTATATATCGGCCATGTCTCACAGCTAATTTATCACGTAACTTTGGTTTACGAAGCTTGGTGATTTTGATTGTTTCAGTTGTTTCCAAAATTGACCTTAGTCGGGTAATTTGTTCATCTTTTTTAGATAACAAAAGCATGCCTCGTCTCGAATTTTCAACACCATTAATTGAAATAATATTAATGGAAAGCATTCCTAATAAAGAAGAGATATCACCTAATAAACCAGGACGGTTATATTGAATTTCATATTCAAGGTACCATTCTGTTTTTTCCATAATACGCTCCTTTTTGTTACACGCTATTTTAATGTTACCTAATTAGAGCTGTAAATGCAATCTATCTTTAAAATAATAATAAATGATTTTTGATTCTGTGAAAAGAAGAATATGACTTATATGACAAAAAAGAAAAGAAGCTGCATGTTATCAGCTTCTTTAATCTGCATCCAAATAATTTACTGTTGTGTATTACCTTGGTTTTGAACAAGTTTAACCATTGTACTTGCCAATGCTTGCTTTTCTTCTTTTGAAGCAGCGGTCCATAACTCTCTTAAGACAGCTTCTTCATTATTTTTTGCGTCTACACTCTTCGATAGATAGTCGCCTACTTCATATGCTACGTTGTTGACCGCTTGTTGACTCATACCCTCAGATTGGGCTTGTTGCAAACGGTTTGACAAAAACTCTTTCCATGTATCAAAATTATCTAAAACAGACATCAAACATCCTCCTTTTAACTTATTTTACATAGATAGTATTTGAAAATCTAAATACTTTATACATGTAAGTTAGAGAAAAGGATTTTTACCATGCGCCGGTAATATTAATAATTTCTCCTTGGATATAAGTTGACTTCTCGTCCATTAGAAAACGAACTGTATGGGCAATTTCATCGGGAGACCCAGGTCTATTCGCCGGTATTTGATCGACAATTGCTTGCTTTTCTTCCTCTGAAAAGTGATGATTCATTTTAGTATCAATAAATCCAGGACTGATTGCATTAACGGATATACCACTCGGTGCAACCTCCTTAGCTAATGCTTTCACAAAACTATTTTGCGCCCCTTTAACTGATGAATATAAAACTTCATTACTTGCACCAACATTACCCCAAATGGATGTGATCAAAATAACTGTGCCTTTTTTCTTGTGCACCATAGTAGGCAGTAGATGGTTAACAATCATCCAAGGAGCTTTCACATGTAATGTCAGCATTTCGTCCATTACATCTTCTTCACTATCCTGGAAAAGTGCATGATGTGCTCTCCCACTCGCAATGATAATTGCATCTACGGAAAACACTAACTGGCTTATAAAATACTTAATTCCATCGGCACGGCTAAGGTCGGCTTTTATTTCTGACAAAATGCATTCTTCGTTTATCTTTTCTCGTAAATTTTTAAATCCATCATTATTTTTATTATAGTGAAGAAGAAGACTGCATCCCTCACTTGCCAATTGTTTAGCAATAGCTAGTCCAATATCGCCGCTTGCACCAACAATTAATACGGTTTTCCCCATTGTATCTCCCTATTCTGCTTTAATTTTAAATGAAGTTAACTGCTCTTCTTTAATCCAATCCTTTAAAAATGACGAAACTTCTTCATATGTTAATGATTGTAACCTTGGAATTATCTCTAAGAAATCAATTCCCATCGTATGATAATGAATATATTTTTTCGCCATAAACTCAATCGAGTTCATGGCACGCAACAATTGCCCAATTTGCTTTTTCTTCATCCGTTCAAATTCAGCTTCACTTATCTTCTTTTCTTTGATACTTAGCAACATTTCTTTTACAAGTTTGTCGAATTCTTCGGGTTTTGAGGTATTACTCCCTATTATTGCATACCCAAATCCCTTTTCAATCGTTGTTTCAAAATAGAAACTATTGTCAATTATACCTTTCTGATACAATGCCTGATAAAATGAACCTCCTTCTGAAAAGTAAAAATCTATTATCATACCTTGCACAAGATCGTTTATTAAGAAGGTGTCGCTATCTAATTCATCCACCGTCCCTTTAATTCCGACTGAACACTTCGGTATAGAAACTGGCATGTTAATCGTTGTTTCTTTTTTAAATACTTCCTTTGGTTCATCTGGCATTACACGTTTGATTTCATCTGATGGAGGGAATTTTTTGGACAGTTGATTTTGCTTAATAAGTTCCATCATCTTTTCTTCATCAAAGTTACCTGCTATAAACAAAGTCATGTTATCAGGATGATAGAAAGTTTGGTAACATTCATATAAATCCTCTTTTGTGATAGAAGCAATTGATTCTATTGTACCTGCAATATCTACCTTAACCGGATGATGATGAAATAAATTTTGAATAGTACCCATAAAAACCCGCCAATCCGGTTGGTCATCATACATCGTGATTTCTTGACCAATTATACCTTTTTCCTTCTCAACTGATTGGTCTGAAAAGTAAGGTTCTTGTACAAAATCAAGTAATGTCTCTACATTTTGCTCAATATAATTAGTTGCAGTAAATAAGTATGCCGTTTTCGTGAAAGACGTAAAAGCATTTGCTGAAGCGCCTTGTTTACTAAAGTCAGCAAATACGTCATGATCCTCTTTTTCAAATAGCTTGTGCTCCAAGAAGTGAGCGACTCCCTCAGGAACTGTAATGGCGTCCTGTTTATTTCTCGGAACAAAGGAAAGGTCAATGGATCCATAGTCCGTTGAAAATATGGCAAACGTCTTGGATAGCTCTTGTTTTGGTAACAAAAATACGGTTAACCCATTTGAAAGCTTCTCTGTTAGTAATACTTCGTTTATATCATCATATTTTTTCTTAGACAATTTGATTACTCCTCTCCCTTAGTTGTAAGTAAATAAGTAGTGTCTTCCACAATAGATTGACCCACATCAAGAATGTCCTGCTTGCTAACCGCTTGTATATTTGAAATTAAATCATCGGGTGATAAGGAATGACTTGCTACTACCTGTTGATACAACATTTCAATTATGCCTTGTGGATGATCCAGTGTTTCTAGAAGCTGATTTACAATTAATTCTTTTGTGGAACTGATTTCACCTTCCGTAAAATCGCCATTTTTCATTGCATCCATTTGTTGATCCATGATTTCTTTAGCTTGTTGAAAGTCTTTCGGGGCAATACCACTGAAAACGAATAATAAACCCTTATGACTCTCTATACGGGACGCTGCATAATAGGCGAGGCTATTTTTTTCCCGGACGTGATAGAAAAGTTTTGAATTAGGAAATCCACCAAACATTCCATTAAATACTTGTAATGCGGAATACAATTTATCTTTGTAGGTACAATTCGTTCGGTAACCAATATGAAGTTTAGCCTGTTGTAATTTCTGTTTCTCTGTTACTGTTTTTCGTTCACTATTTTTCTTCTTTTCACTCGTTGACTCGATGGACTTGTTTGAAGAAAGACCTTTTCCAATATGTTTTGTAATTGCATTTGTCATCTGAATTTCTTCAAAATCACCTAATACATAAAAATCCACACTGTTTTCCTTTAAAACTGACTGGTAGTATGTAAACAGGTTCTCACCATTCAACTCTGGTAAATCATCTAAATAACCATGTACGTGGGTTTGATATAGCTCATCCTCACACATTTCATCAATTAAACGCATATTAGCGTAACGCATCTTATCATCCATTATTGAACTAATTTTTCGTTCTAATGTTTCTTTTTCACGTTCAACAATTGGTGAATCAAAGCTATTTCCAGATGCTTTTGGCTTATTTATTATTTCATTTAAAAGTTCAATAGTGTCCTCTATAAGCGCAGACTCATTCTCCAAGAAACGTTGATTTGGAATTTCCAAGCGGAACGTGATAATATGAAAATCGCCTTTTTTAGTCCCATCAATAGATAAAACTGCACCATATAAATCATCCAACTTTTGTTGTAATTCACTACGATTTGGAAATTTATTTGTTCCCTGTTGCAAAATATATGGAAGAATTGCGCGCTTTGTAATGGTAGATCGATTTAAAGGTTCCTTAAATTTAACTACAAAATTTAGGGTTTTAAACTTTTTGCTAGGCACCAAGTGAACGCTAAGTCCACCTGATTTCACCACTTTTTCATTGACTTGGTTCATTAAATACATCTCCATAGTATAATATTTTTTGACAAAACTACTTTGAACATCCTCTACTACAGTCCTGTTCTATAGTATTAACCGTTTATACCATTAATATTGCAAAAAAACTGACTTGCCATGTATTCAGCAAGTCAGTTTATTATATCTTATCTACTACCTTTAATATATGGAACACCATTAGCCTTTGGTGCTTCCGCTCGGCCAATGAATCCAGCTAACGCCAGAATGGTAAGTACATAAGGAGCAATTAATAAGAAAACCTGTGGTACATCTTCTAACAATGGTATACCTGCACTGATAACACTTAAACTTTGTGCAAAACCAAAAAATAATGCAGCCCCCATAGCTCCAAGAGGATGCCATTTACCAAAAATAACAGCAGCTAGCGCCATGAAACCTTGACCAACAATGGTTGCGTGCGAAAAGTTTAATGCAATGGTTAATGCAAAAACAGAACCACCCAAACCACCCATTGCCCCTGATAAAAGTACTGCAATATAACGCATTTTATACACACTTATTCCATTTGTATCAGCTGCCATAGGATGTTCACCTACCGCACGCAGTCGCAATCCAAATGGTGTTTTATACAATACGTACCAAGCTACAAAAGCAAGTGCAATTGCTAAATAAGATGTTAAATAAATACCTTGAAAGAAGATTGGTCCTAAAACAGGGATATCACTTAGGTATGGAATGTCGGTTGTATAGAATGGTTTGCTTACCATATCCGTCTGGCCTTTATCATACCATTGCTTGGTTAAGAAGACTCCTAAACCTAAAGCTAGAAAATTAATTGCTACACCACTTACTACTTGATCTGCTCTAAACGTAATGGATGCAACCGCATGAATAAGTGAAAATATCGCTGAAACAACCATTGCTACTAAAATGGAAACCCAAGGAGTCCACATTCCTAACGTATCAGCAAAGGTGAGGTTAAACACAACTCCTACGAATGCCCCCATAACCATTAATCCTTCAAGTCCTATATTAACTACCCCGGAACGTTCACTAAAAACGCCACCCAGCGCTGTAAAAATAAGAGGTGCTGAAAAGAATAATGCAGGTGGAATAATTGATTGTAATAGATCTACAATGTTCATTTATTTCCCCTCCTTTTTAAAGCGTAGAATAGCCCATCTGATGATATAGCTTGATGCTACAAAGAAAATGATAATTGCAATTATAATATCCACTAATTCTGCAGGTACATCTGCCGCAAGTGGCATATTTAAAGCACCAACTTTTAATATACCAAATAAACAAGCAGCAATAATAACACCAATTGCTGTATTTGCACCCAATAAGGCGACAGCTATTCCATCAAATCCTAAATTCGTAAAACCTGATTGTACAGACATATAACCAAATGTACCGAGTCCCTCAGTTGCTCCTGCAAGTCCTGCGAAAGCCCCAGAAATAACCATTGAGAATACGATATTCTTTTGTACATTCATTCCAGCATATTTAGATGCATGTTGATTAAATCCAACAGATCGTAGCTCATAACCCGTAGTAGTTTTTTCAATGATGAACCACATAATTAATGCTGCAAATAATGCTAATAGTATTCCATAATGCATCCGCGAGTAAAAAGTCATTTGTTGTAACCACTCGGATGCCATAGACGCTGTTGCTGGAATCGTTTCAGTTGAATCCTTTGAATCTGTTAATATGTTTCGAATAACGGCATTCGTTATATATAATGCCGTATAATTCAACATAATGGTTACGATAACTTCATGAACACCTAACTTTGCTTTCAGTATACCTGGGATAAACCCCCATAGCCCACCTGCAACCGCTGAGACTAATACAGCAAGTGGCAAATGAATATAAATGGGTGCATCTACAGCAAGTCCTATCCATACCGCTGCCAGCCACCCAACAATTACTTGCCCCTCAGCACCGATATTAAACAGTCCTGAACGGAAAGCAAAAGCAACGGCTAATCCGGTTAAAATGTATGGTGTTATTTGTCTAACTGTTTCACCCATAAAGTACAAATCACCAAACGCGCCATTCCAAAGTGCAAGATAACCTTCTATTGGATTATAACCAAAAACCAGCATAAGAATAGCACCTGAAAACAAGCCAAGAATTACAGATATTACGGGTACTAAAATGTTAAATAATTTGTTAGATGTCATCTTTATCACCTGCCTCTGTTTTCGTACTTCCAGCCATTAGCAGACCTAACCCTTGTTCATTTGTTTCTTCTGGTTTGACATTCGCTACAACTTTCCCATCAAACATTACCGCAATTCGATCGCTTACATCTAATACTTCATCTAGTTCAAAAGAAACTAGTAAAACCGCTTTTCCTTTATCCCGTTCTTCCACTAGTTTACTATGAATAAATTCAATCGCACCTACATCAAGACCTCTTGTAGGTTGAGCAGCGATTAGTAAATCTGGAGATCGGTCTATTTCTCGACTAATAATTGCTTTTTGCTGATTTCCTCCTGAGAGTGCCCGTGCTTTCGTGTAAACACTTGGAGTTCGTACATCATACTCTTCGACCAATTCATTCGCCTTTATATAGATTTCCTTAAAATTAAGAACATTATTTTTGGAATATGGCTTCTGGTAATAAGTTTGTAATACGATGTTTTCAGCTACCGGAAAATCTAGTACTAAACCATATTTATGACGGTCCTGTGGAATGTGTCCGACGCCACTTTCTGTTACCTTTCGTGGTTTAAAGTTGGTAATGTTTTTCCCGTTAACTTTTACTGAGCCTGACTGGGATTTCGTTAATCCCGTTATGGCTTCAATTAATTCAGTTTGTCCATTCCCATCTACACCTGCAATGCCAACAATTTCACCTGCACGAACCTCTAGATTTAAATCTTTTACTATATTGATATTTCTAGAATCCTTCACATTTAAATTATTGATTTCCAAAACAACATTCGCTGGTTTTGCAGGTTTTTTTTCTGTTGTAAAATTAACCTCACGACCCACCATTAAGGAAGCTAACTCTGTTACATTCGTCTCACTCACATTAACAGTTCCAATACCTTTACCTTTACGAATTACAGTACATCTATCACAAACTTGCATAATTTCCTTTAATTTGTGCGTAATAAGAATAATAGATTTTCCTTCATTAATTAGCGAGTGCATAATGTCAATTAGTTCCTTAATTTCTAAGGGAGTTAATACCGCTGTTGGCTCGTCAAAAATTAAAACATTTGCACCACGATACAACGTTTTTAATATTTCCACGCGCTGTTGCATACCAACAGATATATCCCGAATCTTAGCTGTTGGATTTACTTTCAGTCCATATTTGTCTGAAAGCTCTTGAACTTCTTTTTCAGCCTTTTTAATGTCAATTTTTCCATTTTTTGTTGGTTCGCTTCCTAGAATAATATTTTCTGTTACCGAATAGTTATCTACTAACATAAAATGCTGGTGAACCATCCCAATACCTAATTTAGTTGCAACGTTAGGATCAGTAATGTTCACTCTTTTACCATCATAACGAATTTCACCTTTTTCCGGCTGGTACAGTCCAAATAAAACATTCATTAAGGTTGACTTTCCTGCACCATTTTCACCTAACAATGCATGAATTTCACCTTTCTTTACTTGGACTGTAATATTATCATTAGCGACAATGCCTGGAAATTCTTTTCGTATATTAAGCATTTCTACTACATAATCCAAATTTTTCACTCCCCCTATTAAAAATGCGGTTCTATAAATTAATGTTGCCTTGAAAGATCTCCAAATGAAAAGGGCCGGAACATTCTCCTCTTCATTTGAAGACTTTCAATCTGTTTATTTATTAAGGCTGTTTTCGTATAGTTTGTTGCTCATACCACCGAAGTTGATATAAAATGCGACGTAAGTAATTTGGTTGGACAACCGTTCCGGAAATCCACTACGCGCACCTTAGGGCGAGTGTCGAGCCTCCTCGGACTGCCGTCCTGCGGGGTCTCGCCGATCTCTTGCTTCCCGCAGGAGTCTCCGTAGATTTCCTTCACTAGAATTCTGCTTAACAATTTCAATTTATTTGGTTGCTTATATCATATAGGCAGCCTGCAATTTGTGGCAGTTGATTGGAGCGGAGGGCAGTCGACTCCTGCGGGAGGTTAGGCATAGGTGAGACTCCGCAGTGCGGCAGCAATCCTTTTTTGCGAGGAGTGCAACAACACTGAATTAACTCGCAACACGACGAGCACGAGGAGGCTCACCAGCCGCCCGCGGAAAGCGACTGCCCGCAGCGGAAAACAACCCAGCCTATACGTCGCAGTTTATAGATTTTGTGTCAAAAACAACAATCTTTCAGAAAACAGCCTTTATTAAAACAGTAAGAAAAGCGCAAGCGTCTTGGTCAGCCTCAGCAAGTTTAAGACGAATCTCTAAGTGATGGTTTTTATCACAAAGAGATTTGACTTAAAACCTCAGGCGGGCTAGGCGCTGGAACTAGATAAAAGGCTGGACATATCCAGCCTTTTAACTTTCTATAGTGCTTCTACATATGCTTTTGTTTCTTCACGTGTTTTTGGAACTTCAATTTCGCCACTTACAATTTTCTCTTTCCACTCTTCAATAGCCTTGATGATTTCCTCTGTTAAAGCCTCTTTGTTTGTTTTCGCAACAGAAACAGCATCATCTTCTAAACCATATGCAAGAACTTCTCCACCCGGAAATTCTCCATTCATAGCTAGATTAGCAACATCTTGAACTGCAAGATCAACACGTTTAACCATTGATGTTAGCGTCACGTTATAATCACCAATTTGACCTTCGTCATATTGGTCACGGTCAACACCAATTACCCATATTTCTTTATCTGGGTTATTTTGTTTAATATCTTTTGCTTGAGCAAAAACACCGTTTCCAGTAGCGCCTGATGAATGATAGATTACATCAATCCCGTCATTGTACATGCTTGAAGCAATTAACTTACCATCATCTGGGGCATCAAATGCTCCTGCATATTGCACTTTAACTTCAATATCGGGATTTACTGATTTAGCACCAGCGATATAACCGGATTCAAACTTGTTAATTAGTTCTGAATCGGTTCCACCAATGAAACCAATTTTATTTGTTTTTGTTTTCTTTGCAGCAGCAACACCAACTAAGAAAGATCCTTGTTGCTCTTTAAATGTAATGCTTGCAACATTTGGCTGATCTACAACAGAGTCCACAATCCCAAATTTTGTTTCAGGAAATTGTTCTGCAGATTTACTGATAGCATCATTTAACTTATATCCGATTCCAAAGATTAAATTATAATCATCACGAACTAGGCGGGTAATATTAGGCATATAGTCCGCATCTTCGTTTGATTGAATGTAATCAAAGTTTGTGTCTTGTTCGAAACCATGCTCTTCGCCCCAGGCTTGCAGTCCTTCCCATGCTGATTGGTTAAATGATTTATCATCCACTCCACCAACATCTGTAACCATACCTACTTTATAATCGCCAGATTCCTCAGACTTATTGTCATCAGAACCACTTCCAGAACTCTCTGATTTTTCACCTGAATCCCCACAAGCTGCTAAAATTATTCCTAGACTTAACAACATAGCAAACAGTAATAAAAATTTACGATTTTTCAATCTAAATACCCCCTATTTTAGTAGTTAATTATGACTATAATCAGACTAAACGCGTATCCAGTTGCGTTAACAACCACCTCCCTAAAAAAATGAAACCCCTTACATACGTTTCCTTAATACATGAAAGCTAAATACATCGGACCGGAAGTAGTTAGCGGAATATAATATTGGTTCATCTTCTTCCGTATAATGCATTTGTTTCAAAAGTAATAAAGACTGATCAGGATCACAATTTAATATTTCATAAATACGATCATGATAACCAATCGGTTCGATATACGTAACCGCATACGTAATTCTTTTATGGGAATATTCTTCAATTAACTTAAATAGAGAATCCTCTTTATGTACACGTTCTAAAGGTATTATTCCCTCGGGAACCTTATCAATACAAAACACGACGGGATCATTATCTGCTGTTCTGACTCGTTCAATTTGTGCTATTGTATGGATTTCTTTTGGTGAAAATCTTATTTTATCTTCTTCCATTGGCTCTAATAGCTCTGTGGATAAATATTGTGAGCCAGGAATTCTACCAGAGTTTTCAATCATTAACGTCACACTGTTTAATTGTTCGATACCTGAAGAAAAAATTGGTTTTGGATTTACAAAGGTTCCAACACCATGTTTACGGGTCACAACATTTTCTTCTTCCAAAATACGTAATGCTTCTCGTAAAGTCGCACGTGACACTCCTAATTGTTTTGATAGTTGAAATTCAGATGGAAGCTTTTCTTTTTCTTTGTAATTCTCCTGCTGAATATCGCGCTTAATTTCTTCGATAACTTGTAAGTATAGATGACGTGAATCGGTTTTGATCGACATAGTGACCCCCTGTTTGACAATCTTACTAGTGATAAAAGAGATCTGACATCTGACGTGTGACTCTTTTGTCCGAAATAAATATAACACTTTTAAAATGATAAATAAACACTATAGGTCAAATTTCTCAAAAAAGTTTAACGCTTTTCTACATTTTCAGTCATTTAACTCATAACAAAATCGGACGGTGCTGGCAGGACTGCCAGCACCGTCCGATTATTTGCTGCATAAATTTGAAACACTGTAGATAAGCGAGGTACATTATCAGCCACGTCCAGGTCATACGGCAATAACCGGGCACTTCCGCTTTTGTTCAAAGCAAAGAAAGCGATTATATGTCTAGCTCCAGCACCTAGGCACTCGAGACATAAGCAGTTTACTTCCGCGCGAGTAAAGCGCCCACACTGCACCCTCTGCTTACGCTTGTCGTCTCTTTCAAGGCGCCCAGAGCTTTTCTTATTTAAGAAAGTTTTTCTTCTGATGATTTGGATAGTAATACCGATCTTGGCTTACTACCTTCGTATGGACCTACTATACTTCTATCTTCCATTGCATCTATTAATCGCGCCGCTCTTGTATAACCAATTCTAAACCTACGTTGCAGCATAGAGACACTGGCGGTTTGCATTTCCACTATGAGTTGAACAGCATCGTCATATAGCTCATCGTCCACCTCAGACTTTACTTCACTAGTTTCCTCGGGAATCATTTCCTCCTGATAGGAAGCTTTTTGTTGTTCAATACAATGATCAACAATTCGTTCAACCTCTTCGTCAGATAAAAATGCACCTTGGACACGTGTAGGTTTAGATGAACCAGTTGGCATAAATAACATATCGCCTCGTCCTAATAACTTTTCAGCACCCCCAGAATCTAAAATAGTTCTTGAGTCTGTTTGCGAGGAAACACTAAATGCAATTCTTGATGGTATATTTGCTTTTATGACTCCAGTTATAACGTCAACAGAAGGACGTTGAGTGGCAATGATGAGATGAATTCCTGCTGCACGTGCCATTTGTGCTAATCTAGTAATAGCATCTTCAACATCACTAGAAGCAACCATCATTAAATCAGCCAGTTCATCAACAAGTACTACAATGTATGGAAGATTTGGTTGTTTCTCTTCTTCTTCTTCTAAAGTTTGATTATATTTACGTATATATTCGTTATACCCTTCAATATTACGTGTGCCTGTATCTGAGAATAATTCATATCTTCTTTCCATTTCGGATACAACCTTTTTCAGGGCTCTTGAAGCCTTCTTCGGATCCGTAACAACAGGTGCTAGTAGATGTGGAATCCCATTATATACATTTAATTCTACTTTTTTAGGATCTATCATCATCATTTTCACTTCATGAGGTTTAGCCCGCATCAGAATTGTAGTAATAATTCCATTTACACATACACTTTTACCACTTCCGGTAGCACCAGCGATTAGTAAATGTGGCATTTTGTTTAATTCCGCAACAACCGCATCACCAGATATATCTCTTCCTAAACCGAATAACAGTTTTGAAGACTGCTTAGTTAGAGTAGTATCGACTACCTCTCGTAAAGAAACCATTGCTACTTCCTTATTAGGAACTTCGATGCCTACAGCAGACTTTCCTGGTATTGGTGCTTCAATCCGAATATCCTTTGCAGCTAATGCGAGAGCAAGATCATCATGTAGACCTACAATCTTACTCACTTTCACGCCAGCTTCTGGGTATACTTCATATTTTGTAACTGCCGGCCCCACATGAACCTTCGTAATTCTTGCTTTAACTCCAAAACTCGTAAATGTACGTTCTAACTTTCTAACAGTAGCTTGTATATGAGATTTTTCATGCTGTTGCGAGTTGTGAGTTGGTTCAGCAAGTAAGTCAAGTGATGGTAATTCATACTCGTAGTTTTCAGGTTCAGTCATTGGCATTGAACTTGTAAAGTCCGTCTCAGTTTCCTTTTCGTTTGTTTCTTTTGGCTTTCCTTCAGTTTGTTTTCTTTGATCAAAAGAATATGCCACGTCAGTGAAATCCTGTATGACAGGCTCATCGTGGATTACCTCTTGTTGTTGAGGTTGATCATTTTTAATCTCTAGTTTTTCATCTGTCTCATTTTTCGCTTTTTTATTTTCCTTTACTTTCGCTTTGCTATTTCCTAAGAATGCCTTCAATTTTGACCAAATCTTAGCGGAAAAATCACCTAACGAAAATTCAGTCAAAAATATGATCCCTATCATCATGGAAAAAATAGCTACAATTTTTGCCCCAATCGATGAAAATAAATAGTAACAGAACGAAAATAAGATTGCTCCAATTATACCGCCACCGGTTTGAGCCAGCTCACCAGGGCCATTTACATACGTGAAAAAGTTACTCCATGTTGATCTAATAATGGATGTATCATTAGATCTTATTAATAACATCTCATATGTTTGGATATGGGTTAAGAGCAAAATGCCTATAAGAATAATATAAAATCCAGTCATTTTCTTGTGAGAAAAATCAGGGTACCTTCTTTTAATAATTAAAAATAGACCAGTTAATAGTAACAGTAATGATGCTATAAAATACCAGATTCCAAAAAAGAACTGAAATATGTTTTCTAGTATACTTGGGATTGCCCCATCACTGATAATGCCAGCTCCACTACCGAAAATAGCAATGAATATAAAAAGTAAGCCTAATAATTCAAATTTCACTTGTTGCTTTAATTGACTCTTTTTCTTTTTTTTTCGTTTCTTAGCCATAAATTTCACCCCACATACCATCCGATGTAAACTGAATATGAAACCCCTGCCAAACTTTGACAAGGGTCCTAACAATAATATCCAGTATCTAACGCTATTATAGCATAGATTGTATATGGAATCTCAGATTAAATGAAACTTCATTCAGTGATAGTTTCCTTCCCCACTGAATGTTAGTTGAACCAACCTTAGCTTGTACGGACAGTTATCCCCACCCGATATTCTCAGTCTTACCTCAATTTTTGAAGTGGGGACTTTACTGCTCGTCAAATTGCAACAACTTTAAGGTGATGATAGAATCGAACCTGGTTGATATTGTGGATCCATGAAGTCTTTTGGGTCTGTCGATAACAGTTGAACAATTTGATAACTTCCATCTTGTTTTTTTTCGACATAAACGGATCTGTCTTGATGTGTTATTACCGTCCGATTTGAACTATTATCCTGATTCGGAAAGACATCAGATTCAACCATCGGTGTATATAAGATCATTCCGTATCACTCCCCTTTTGTTTAGTCTGGTTAATGAGTTCACTTACTTTTATCATTGCTTCCTTTACACCACCGACAGCATCAATCAATCCATATTCTACCGCATCAGCACCAACCACGTTTGAACCAATATCTCGCGTTAAATTACCTCTTGCAAACATGAGTTCTTTAAACTTTTCTTCTTTAATTTTAGAGTGATCAATAACAAAATTAATCACTCTGTCTTGCATTTTATCCAGGTATTCAAAAGTTTGTGGTACACCAATTACCATACCTGTTAAACGTATCGGATGAATAATCATCGTAGCCGATGGAACGATAAAAGAATGGTTTGTCGAAACTGCTATTGGGACACCAATTGAATGTCCTCCACCTAATACAATTGATACTGTTGGCTTTGATATTGATGCTATCATTTCTGACAATGCTAGTCCAGCTTCGACATCCCCCCCAACAGTATTAAGTAAAATAATAACGCCTTCGATTTTTGGGTTTTGTTCAATTGCAATTAGTTGCGGAATAAGATGTTCGTATTTCGTCGTCTTATTTTGTGGCGGTAATTGTATGTGACCCTCGACTTGACCAATAATTGTCAAGACATGAATATTTGAATCAGGGGCTTGTGGAACATTCGATTGGCCCAACTGCTGAATTTTTTCCACTAGAGATGATTTGTTTTCCTCATCTTGATTTTGATTTTTATCTTTTTCCATTGATGTATCGCTATTCATTTACGAACACTCCTCTTGTTTTAATCCTATAAGAAATAGTATGAACAAGTGGATGTTTTCTTATTAAAAAAACTACCAACAAATTGTTGGTAGTTTAAAAACCCTTTAGTATGTCGTAAATTTTTGTTTGTTCATCCTTGGACAATGATACAAGTGGCAAGCGAACACCACCGCAATCAATCCCCTTCTGATGTAAAGCATATTTTACTGGTGTTGGTGAAGGATATGCAAATAATCCATTCATAACAGGAAGAAGCTTTCTATGAATCGCTGCTGCTTCTTTTACATGACCTCGCTTAAATTCTTGTACCATCTTATTTAACTCAGTACCAATAATGTGCGAAGCGACTGATACAACACCTAAAGCTCCAATCGAGAGCATTGGTAATGTTAACCCATCATCACCACAGTATACGCTAAAATCGGAAGAAGTTTTTTCGATAATTGTGGAAGCTTGATCTAAATCACCGCTCGCTTCTTTTACTGATACAATATTTTCGACTTGACTAAGTTTAACAATAGTATCCGCATTCATGTTTATAGCAGACCTACCCGGAATGTTATAAAGCATTACGGGTAACTTCGTCGCATTAGCTATTTGCTCAAAGTGTTGATATAGGCCTTTTTGGCTCGGTTTATTATAATATGGGGTTACTAGCATAACTGCACTGACACCACTATCCTCAGCTTGTTTTGTTAATGCAATCGATCCTGCTGTATCATTACTCCCAGTACCTGCAATGACCGGCACTCGTTTATTTACAATTTTTACAACGTGGATAAATAAAGCAACTTTTTCTTCCGTGGATAAAGTAGGTGATTCTCCAGTGGTTCCAGCTACTACCAATCCTTCAGTTCCATTATTTAATAAGTATTCCACTAAATTTGTAACTTCCTGAAAATCTATACGGCCTTGCGGATTAAATGGAGTCACCATAGCTGTTAGTACGTTGCCGAAATTCATTCATCATCACCTTTTCTTTTACTTCTTTCCTTAGAAGTTTTATAGTTTCCTTCCGTGTAAAAAAACTATCTATTTTATACCTGGCTCTAATGTTAGTCCTAACTGAAACGTATCATGCAGTGCGTTAACTGCCTTCGTTAGATCCTTCTCATGAATGAGTACCCAAATTGTCGTGTGACTGTCAGCCGATTGTAAGATTTGAATTCCCTTTTCAGTAAGTGCCTGCACGATCTTAGAAGCAATACCAGGAACCCCCATCATGCCGCCTCCAACTACTGAAACCTTCGCACAATTCTCAATCACTTGAGGGTTAAATCCTAAATTTATGATTTGGTCTAATGCAGATTGTGTATAGACCTTAGGGATAGTAAAAAGCAATCCAGTTGGGGATATATTAATAAAATCAACTGAAATCCCCGCGTCTGCCAAAACCTTGAAAACTTCTGATTGAAGACGATACATTTCTTCTCTAGTTTTAATTTTGATTTGGGTAACAGAAGGCATATGGGCAATTCCTGTAATTAAATGATCAGGTATTTCCTTAATGCTTGAATTTGTCACCAATGTTCCATCTTCAGTTGAATAGGTAGAACGAACATGTAGCGGTATATTTGCCTGCATTACGAGTTCTATAGCCCTTGGATGAACTACCTTAGCGCCTTGATATGCCAGATTGCAAATATCTGTATACGTAACAATTTTTAATTGCCTGGCAGATTTGACCATGCGTGGATCTGCTGTCATGATTCCATTAACATCTGTGAAAATCTCGACTTTTTCTGCGTTAAGTGCCACCCCAAGAGCGGCGGCAGTGGTGTCACTGCCTCCCCTACCAATTGTGGTTATCTCTCCAGTGGACGTCTGTCCTTGAAAACCCGCAACAACGACTACATCATAGTTATCTAATTCATTTAATACGCGCCTAGTATTCACACTTTTAATTTTTGCCTGTGTAAATTCGGATGTAGTCATAATTCCTGCTTGCGCACCTGTAAGTGCAACAGAACTTATATTATTATTTTGCAACTCATTTGATAAAACCACACTAGCAATTGTTTCCCCGCAAGACAATAATAAATCGGTTTCGCGTTTCTTATGGAGTGGAATTGACTGATTAATAAGTCCCAGTAACGTATCTGTAGCGTAAGGATCGGGCATGCGCCCTAATGCTGAAACTACTACTACCAATTTATAGTTCTTTTTAACTGCCTGCTTAATATGGGAAATTACTTTGGAAATGCTAGCAGGTGATTGTAATGAGGTTCCTCCATATTTCTGAACTAAGATTGCCATCAAAACACCTCTATTTTACAACCATTTATTTTTTATTAGACTTTGCACTATTTGTATTGTTGCCTTCGAAAAGGCTCAGAGTACGCTTAACTTTCCCCATTATTTTGGTAGGGTACAATAACTGGCTGAATTTGTTCAAAAAGCAGTGCTGATTCTACAGTGTCAGCTAGCAGATCCATGTGTGATACGAGTGAATTTGGCTTTTTATAAGGGTCATCCTGGCCATAAGGGATGAAATAAATATACTTGCTAGCCATTAGTCGCATTAGATTAACACCGTTTAGGCCTAATGCATCATTCGTGGAAATACCTAAAACAACCGGTTTCCCATTTCTCATTGTCGCTTTTGCTGCCATTAATACAGGCGAATCTGTAAGTGCATTCGCGAATTTACTCATGGAATTACCTGTTAGCGGGGCAATAACCATACAATCAAGTGGTGCAGTTGGCCCTAATGGTTCAGCTTCAGGCATTGTAGAAATTACCTTCTTGCCTGTTATGGACTCGATTTTTTCAATATGATCCTCCGCTTTACCGAATTTTGTATCTGTAGTTCGTACTGTATACGTTACAATTGGAACAACCTCTGCACCCGCCTTCATTAGTTTCTCAATTTGTGGAAACACCTGATCATACGTACAATGAGAACCTGTAACTCCAAAACCAATTCGCTTTCCTTCTAAAGTCATTCTTTTTCCTCCTTGCTAGTAATAAACTGTTTAATCACATCAGCTAAGATTCTACCAGCAGTTTTAGGTGCAACAATACTAGGTAAACTTTTAGCCAATATGGCTTGAATTCCACGTTGTTCAGCATATTCAAAATCTGTTCCGCCTGGTTTGGATGCCAAGTCAATGATTAATCCATGTGATGGTAGATATTGAATGGACTCTTTTGTGATTACACGAGCCGGTATGGTATTAATTAATATGTCACAATCAACCGTATTACTTGGAAGTTGATTGAGTGGAATAGCATTAAATCCCATTTCTGTTATTCGCGCCAAATCTTCATTTTTTCTGGCACAAACAGAAACCTTGGCACCTAGAGCAGCGAATTTATTCGCAATTGTTTTCCCAACGCGGCCATAGCCAACCACAAGAACATTCGCGGAATGAATGGTAAAATCAGTATGTTCTATTACCATCATAATTGTTCCTTCAGCCGTTGGAATGGAGTTATAAACTGCGATATCGTCTCTGTCAAATAATTTCACTAAACGACGATTCGCTTCAGATGTTATCGAGGTTAAATAATCATTTGTAATTCCTGTAAAAATGGAAACAGAACTTTTTAATTGTTGAACCCATTCCTTTGTTAAAAAAATCGGTTGATCGGAAAAAACTGGATCAATCTTTCCTTTATTATCCGTACCAGTGACAGGTAGAATAACCATATCCAATTGCCCTGGTTCTAGCTCAGAAAATTCCATTTGCTTTAAACCTGTATAACCTTGGTCCAATTTATCAAATCCAATTAAGCAAATAGTGGTATTGTCTAGTTGTTGTAATTGACGTATTAATTCAATATATCTGGCATCTCCACCAATCACTGCTATTAAATAACCCATATGCGATATACACTCCTTGTTATACAAAAACCAATTTTGAAATCATTTCCTTATAGCTTATGTGTATCACGTTGGTAAGTGAGTATTATTAGAAAAAACTTGTTATTCACCTTGTCTTTAATAGCCATGTGAAAATTTATCTTTTACCAAGTTCCTCTGATACTTTATGCTTTCAGTAGAAAAAAGGAAAAGAAAAAAGAGGCTGGGACAAAACCCAGTAAATAAAAAAGCGTGGCTATCACCGT
>NZ_JBYQFJ010000024.1:0-46988 GCF_057836705.1 Virgibacillus carmonensis
TTTAGTTACGTCGCAGTTTATTTCTTTTGTGTCAAAAACAACAATCTTTTAGAAAGCAGCCTAATAAAAAAAGCCGACTCACAGGTAAGGTCCGTCTTACCATGTGGTCGGCTTCTTTTTTGTCCTAGCAATACATGTGAAAGTCCATGTATACATATTTTACAAATTCTTGTCTAAAAGTACAAGAATTTCGGCTAATGTTCATGATTCGTTCACAATTTGTTCATGATTTTGGAAGCACTTCTTTTAGTTCTTGGCTTGAATTGTTCCACATTTCCTCGTTAAAATCGACAAGGAAATCCTTCAACAATTTTTTCGAATGATCATCCATATGTTCAAGCATAATCTTACCTTTTAATGATTTATCCATATGTGTCACATGCTCCGGCATTGATTTATAAGCACGTTTAATGGAGCGATCGACGCGAACTTCACTTCCACAAACGCCCCCATAATAGGGACCATTCTCGCCTTTTTCAACGGTTACCCAAACTATCCAATACAACTTACCATTCGGAACCTCATCTTTGTTCGGTAAAAATTTCACCCGTCGCTCTATTTCACTGCGGGCATGCATCGCTCCCATATCAACAAATGCACGATCTTCATTTGGATCGATAATTACCGGGGACATATTTTCAAGACTTATCGCACCGACGCCATAACCACCATGTCCGTCAGTCGAGTCATCTTTAAGTATCGTAAATGGATTTGTATTCTTTTTAGGCTTATCTTCACTCATTCAAGGAACCTCCTTTAAAGCTTCTACAGTATATTGTAGCATAAGTGAATTTACCTTTTCACTTAATTACACCTCGTTATTTTTCGATTAGTCAAACATTTTACTGTATAACTTTAAGTAAATTGGATGACTGAAACATTACAGGTGAAACAAAGGTTACAGATATGAAAGAAGATGGTTGGCAAGTAAGTAGTAGCCCACAAACACATTTTAATCCAGAACATAATAAGCCATCCAAAAGGAATTTGGAGTATCTTCCGGTTCAGTGTAAAAAATCCACAATCAATGTTGTGGATTTTTCTTAAGTAAATCGATAAACGTCCATGCTTCTTTGACTTCATCTTCCGTAAAGTTTTGCTTGGGTTTAACAGTATGAATTTTTTCAACCACATCATCACGTGATTGGTTATCAAAGTACAGCATCGTAGAGACAAGCTCTAGGAAGCGCGAACTCTTTCCTTTTAGCAGTGCAACTTGTTCTTCCATTTCAGGCATGTTTAGTGTAAATTGCCCGAGGAACGCTTGTCCATTTTCTGTAATCGTATAATTATATTGGTAATAATTGCTCTTATCTTCCTTCACTTCATCGAGAAACCCTAGATTACAAAGTTCTTCCGTTCGTAGTGTAAGTTCTTCCGAGTATGGTCCATAAAAATGAAATTGATATTTTTCTTCAAAAGGAACTTTGCACTTTTGTAAAATATAGATCATTTTTTGAAGTTTTTTCCGTCCGGTTACTTCTTTTGCAACATCGAAAAAATGCATTAACTTCGCATGATTTGTTAACATTATTTATTCGCTCCTTGGTCATATATAGTGAAACTTCATTTAGTGGGGGTTTACTGCCCGTCAAACTGCGATAAAAGTTCCATAATGCGTTTTTTGATGGAGGGTTTTCCGTTAAGGTTCTCTAAAAAATCGGCAGGAAAATATAGCTTATGGTCGGTTCGTTTCTTTCCAGAAATTGATTCTACTATATCGGAGTGACGGGAGAGCTCTTTCAACTCATTGTTAGGCATTAACAAATGAATGGGAAGGCGTTCCTCTTCCTCACCTGGTCTGTAAAAATCATATGGTAAATCAGATGATGAATCGACTTCAAGATAATATTCCGGATCAATCCCCGCTTCCTGGAACAATTTATGAAGCTCCGTCCATTTGTTCATCTGCTTGTCTGGGTTAAATTCAATATACTTAAATAGACGACGATTCATAAACCGCTCACACAGGTCACGCAAAATACCATCGTCTTCTTCCTGCCAAACTTGAAAATAATACGATACAATAGCTTCATCAAGTTTTAAATAATCCTTTAATACTACGCTTTCTTTGAAGAAAGAAATAAAATGCACTGGCTCAAGCTTAAAGGTGTAATCCGTCTCATATAAAAACTTCGCTCGATGTAGGATTTTTGATAAAATAACTTCTGCACTGCGAGTTACAGGATGAAAATATACCTGCCAATACATTTGATAACGACTCATAATATAGTCTTCCACTGCATGCATCCCGCTAGATTTAATAACAACCTGGTCATCAATCGGGCGCATTACACGAAGAATTCGTTCCATATCAAAATGACCATAGCTTACACCAGTAAAATAGGCATCCCGCTGTAAATAATCCATCCGATCAGCATCAATTTGACTGGATATAAGGCTAACAACCAATTTATCTTTATATGTTTTTGCAATAACATCCGCAACTTTTTGCGCAAAACCTTTGGAAACTCGTTCTAAAATGGTATGTACATCGGTGTCGCCAACAATGATTGCCTGAGTAAAATATTCATGATCAAGCTTAAATACTTTTTCAAACGAGTGTGAAAATGGACCATGTCCCAAATCATGCAGCAAAGCTGCACAAAGACATAGCAAGCGTTCGTCTTTATTCCAGTGTGGCTTATCCTCGAAGTTATTGATAATTCGCCGAACGATTTCATATACACCCAATGAATGATTGAAGCGACTATGTTCTGCCCCGTGAAACGTTAAGTTTGTTGTCCCAAGCTGTTTAATGCGGCGTAATCGCTGAAACTCTGGTGTTGCTATCAGGTCCCAGATTACTTGATCCTTTACATGAATATAACGGTGAACCGGATCTTTAAAAACTTTTTCCTCATTCAATTGTTCATCTTTATACGCCATTTACTCACAACCCGTTTCTGTTCGACAATTTTGTTATAGTATATAATAAATAGAGAAAGTTAAAAAGTATATTTGAGAAATTAAAGGTGAGAAAATCATGCAATCTTGGAAAGATATCATACACCATCCGACCTTTCGTTATATGAATCAATCGGATAAAACGAATTTTTATAATGAAAAAATGACAGCCTTAACTTCGTTCGCAATTGACGACACATTGGCTCTTTCTGTTGGCGATGGCCAATCTGCTCCTACTGTACGTTTATGGGTCCATCAACACACTGTGGTACTCGGTATACCTGATGCTCGCTTGCCTTTTATCGAAGAAGGTGTGGGTCTTTTATCAGAACGTGGATACCATGCAGTTGTTCGTAATTCAGGTGGACTTGCTGTTGCACTTGATGATGGTGTCCTCAATATATCATTGGTTCTGCCAGAAGTGAAAAGTTTACCTATCCATGCGTGCTATGAAGCCATGGTGAGTTTTGTCCAATATATGCTAGCGGATCTTACGAGTGACATTGAAGCCTATGAAATTGTCGGTTCCTATTGTCCAGGCGATTATGATTTAAGTATTGATGGTAGAAAATTTGCTGGTATTTCACAGCGTCGTGTCAAGGACGGAGCGGCAATTCAGATTTACTTGGACGTTGAAGGCCGTGGTCAAGAGCGTGCTGCATTAATTCGTGACTTTTACAAAGTTGGACTTAAAGATGAAGAAACAAACTTCACCTTTCCTAACGTGGTACCAGAAACAATGGCGTCATTATCAGAGTTATTACCCGTGAAAGTCACGATGGATGAAATTAAACAGCGCGTATATGCAACACTAGAAGAACTAAGCGAAAATATTGTAACCGCAAAATTTTCTGAGCAGGAACAAGAAAATTTTATAAAACGGTTAGAACAGATGATAAAGCGAAATGAAAAAATAGCGGAGATGCAGTGATTGTAGCTCTTGTATAGGGAGGATTGTTATTTTCGGCCGGCGATTTCAACGCTCATCCCGATATATCAACACTTACCCAAGCAATTAAAAAGCGCAAGGGCCTTGAAAGACACGACAAGCATAAGCAGAGCGGTGCAGTGTGGGTGCTTTGCCCGCACGGAAGCGAACTGCTTATGTCTCGAGTGTCTAGGCGCTGGAGCTAGACAGATAATCGCCAAAATTTTATACTTTCTTTGCTCTTCAAAAAAGCTTGTGGGGACCAAAACCCCACAAGCTCTATTTATTATCTTGCCTGAACTGCCGTAATCAATGCTAAATTGTATACATCATCGGAGCTGCAGCCGCGTGATAGATCATTGACTGGTCGGTTAAGTCCTTGTAAAACTGGACCAACCGCATCAAATTCGCCGAGACGCTGTGCTATTTTATAGCCAATATTTCCAGCTTCAAGACTTGGAAAAATAAATACATTTGCATTCCCTTTTAAAGGTGAATCAGGTGCCTTTTTCTCCGCGACACTTGGTACAAATGCCGCATCAAACTGGAATTCACCGTCAATTATAAGTGAAGGATTCTTTTCTTTAGCAATCTTTAAAGCTTTTGCCACTCTTTCTGTTTCATCTGATTTCGCTGAACCTTTTGTTGAAAAACTAAGCATGGCTACGCGCGGGTCCACACCAAACAGTTCAGCTGTCACAGCACTTTCTACCGCAATTTCTGCCAGATCCTGACTGTCTGGTGCAATGTTAATCGCGCAATCAGCGAACACATATTTTTCCTCTCCACGAACCATGATAAATACACCTGAAGTTTTCTTTATACCTTCTTTTGTTTTAATAATTTGCAACGCTGGACGAACTGTATCAGCGGTAGAATGGGATGCACCACTTACTAATCCATCTGCTTGATTCATATAAACAAGCATCGTTCCAAAATAATTTTCATCGAGCAACATTTTTCTTGCCTCGTCTTCTGTTACTTTTCCTTTACGACGCTCGACAAACGTTTCAACCATTAAGTCAAATTCCTCAAATTCATTCGGATCCATGATTTTACACGAAGAAACATCTACACCCACTTCTTCTGCCCGTTTTTTAATTTCACTTTTTTTGCCAATTAAAATAGGTGTCAAAATCCCTGCAACACCTAACTGGCTCGTTGCAGTTAAAATCCGCTCGTCGGTTCCTTCTGGGAAAACAATAAATCTATTTGTACCTTCCAATTTTGTTTTTATTTCTTCAAAAAAACTACTCATTCACTAGCACCTCCACGGCTATTTGCTTCTATGTTTCATGATAATGCAATAATGGATACATGAAAAGCAATCCACTTAAATTTGACAGAATGGTGAAAACGCCTTTTCTTATTCCTTGTTCATGATTATTATTCCCTCAATATGGTATAGTAAAGCCTATAAGATGATAAATTATTACATAAGGGAGCGATAGATAATGGCAGCAGCAGAAGCAGTAGAAACCATGGATGGCTGGTATTGCCTGCACGATTTACGCAGCATTGACTGGGCGTCTTGGAAAATGGTTTCAAGTGACGTACGACAAGCAGCAATAGACGAATTACATGCCCTTTTAGCAAAATGGGATGCTGTTGAAGAAGCAAAAGAAGGTAGTCATGTTGTGTACACGGTTGTTGGTCAAAAAGCAGATATCATGATGATGATTTTACGCCCAACAATGGATGAGTTGAACGAGGTAGAAACTGCTTTTAACAAGACGAAGTTCGCCGATTTCCTACTACCTTCTTACTCCTATGTATCGGTTGTAGAGCTTTCGAAGTATTTCCCACAGAAAAAAGATGTGGACCCTGAAACATTGCCGGAAACACAGGCACGCTTAAAGCCTATCTTACCAAAATGGGATTACATTTCGTTTTACCCAATGAACAAGCGCCGTGCTGGTGAGGAAAATTGGTATGCATTAGATTTTAAAAACCGCGCGAAATTATTATATGAACACAGCAAAACTGGCCGTAAATATGCTGGTCGGATTAAGCAAATTATTACAGGCTCATTTGGATTTGATGACTGGGAATGGGGCGTAACCTTATTTGCACACGACGCAATAGAACTAAAACGCATTGTCTATGAAATGCGTTTTGACGAGGTTAGTGCAAAGTATGGTGAGTTTGGCGAATTTTTCGTTGGAAGCCACCTGCCAAATGAAAAACTAGCAGCATTTCTTCAAGTATAAAATTAGTTACCGCATCAGCATGGATCCATGCTGATGCGCTTTTTTATGAAGATAGGAAAGCATTTTAGTTTTTCAGCCATGCAGCATACGGTTGGCATACCTTTTCCAAAGGAATGGCTTCAGCCTTCGTTCTGCCGACTCCGCCTGTGCTTCAAACCACAAGACCTGTCAGTCTTGATAGCATGGAGGAGTATTGACAGGATGGTTTCAGGAAACATGGTTCCGTCATTCCCATCCTCTGTTGTAAAGTTGAAATTGTTTTATATTAATTACCTATATTTCCACGCTGTGAAGCGCTTATAACAGATTTGTCGCGCGCACCCGATTGCTGAACAGCAAAGTGTTGAAGCTAGGCCACTTATTCAACTTGAACATTTTGTTTGAAAGCGAAATAGCATCCGAAAAGATTGTACATAAGTTTTTTAAAAAATATAGTCTTTTTTTAAAAGCTAATATTGCTATAGTTAACATAATAGTTTTTTGTTTATTAACTATATTAACTAGACCTTAACTCAATTAGAAAAAAGACCGCCGTTTTAGTCTTTAAGGAGCCCCCCAACTAAATTATTTGATGAGAGAGGTATGTATATGAAAATTGATTTGCCAAAAATTGCAGAAAAATTACCTGCAAGAAACTTCCAAGATATTTTTTATGAAGAAGATCCCGAGCTAGAAATGTGTATAATTATTGACTCTATTTTCGAAAATGAAGTTTTGGATAGAGTACGATTATCTAATATGGTGATTAAGAATTGTAGGTTCAATAATACAGATTTTAAGAACATTGATATTACAGATGTATGTTTTGAAAACTGTGATTTATCCAATGCCAAATTGAGCAAGTCATCCATTCACAGGGTTGAATTCAAAAATTGCAAATTATTAGGTGTGGATTTTACAGAATCCCGCTTTGGAAATGTACGGTTTGATAATTCCCTATTAAACTTGGCGGCATTCGGAAATTCAAAGCTGGAAAAAGTAATATTTCAAGATGCTTCATTAATAAGTTCGGACTTTTATGATTGTAAATTTAAAAGGATTGAATTTCAATTATGTGATCTTGATGAAACGAACTTTGAAAAAACATCACTAAAGGGAATAGATATTAGTTCTTCTACTTTTGCAACACTTACTGTATCTTTGTACGATTTAAAAGGGTGCAAAGTATCTACATATCAAGCAATTCAATTAGCAACCCTCATGGGATTGCTAATTAAAGATTAGTTTGTGGGCAAATTTTGAAGAAAAAATTATCAATCTTTTAGGAATACACAACAGGTTCAAAATAAAGAAGGCGCTTTGAAATATGGTTTGATCAAAAATAGCGCATAAAGCTGCAGCTTAGGGTAACTTCACAGAATCTATTTTGAAAAAAAATTGATCAAAATGGATTCTACAGTTTTGAATACAGGTGGAACTTTTTAAAAGGTTTGATCACTTATAGCTGTGATCTTCCACAATCGCGCCCTTCGTTGAAGAACCCCTCCTTTATTATTCTAATCTTGACTAAGCTAAAATAATATATATAATAAAGGTTAATTGCATATGGAAAATGTTTTCTAGGGTTCCGCAACGACAATTGTTGGTCTGGTCCAAGAGAAAACTCACAGCTCAGCTGTGTCACGGAAGGATAAAAGCCTGGGAGAAACTGTTTAACAGTTATCTCTTGGGCTTTTTTTGTTTTTAATGGGAAAGAATAAAATCGGAGGTGTTATTTGAATGAATACAAACTGGGTTAAAGTAATTGTCGCTGCTTTTTTCGAGGTTTTTTGGGTTATAGGATTAAAACATGCGGATGACTTTTGGACTTGGACTGGAACAATTATTGCTATTATCATTAGTTTTTATTTAATAATTATGGCTAGTAAAAAACTACCCGTTGGAACTGTCTATGCGGTTTTTGTAGGACTAGGTACTACCGGAACTGTCTTTGCAGATATCGTATTCTTTGGTGAACCATTTAAAGTAGCAAAAGTCATTTTGATTTTGGTTTTATTGGCAGGGGTAATTGGTTTAAAATTAGTTACTAAAGACAATGTTAAAGAAGGAGTTGAATCATAATGGCTTGGGCTTCTTTGGTTATAGCAGGTTTATTTGAAATGTTTGGTGTTGCAATGATAAATAAATTGCATAAAGATCGTAATTTACAGTCGGTGGTACTGTTAATTCTTGGCTTTGGTGCAAGTTTTCTATTTCTTGCTTATGCAATGAAATCACTACCTATGGGAACTGCCTATGCAATTTGGACAGGAATTGGTGCATCAGGCGGAGCCATATTAGGTATGATATTGTACGGTGAATCAAGAGATTGGAAAAGAATTATTTTTATTACAATGGTTTTAAGTGCTGCAATAGGATTAAAACTCGTCTCTTAAATAAGTTTATAAATTGCAGTAATAATTACTTAAGAAGATAATCTATTTGAGTAGATTATCTTCTTTTACTTTTATTCTTATTCAACTATCCTGTTCTTGAACAATGACAAGCAACACCAGCTCTGACAATAATTCTCATAACCCATGTACTAGCAATCCTTAATATCTTCAGTGTCGTCATTCCCCTTTAAATCATCCTTAGCCTTATCAATCAAAGGTGCCAAATGAAAAAGGTGTTCATTTGCTAAGGAACTGTCGGGTTTATAATAATTGGATTACTTTCCAAAATTTATTACTGATATTTTTGGGTCAGATTGGCGCCGATTATGGAAGGTCATTTATGTTATCTTATTAAAGATAAGAACCCGTTAATTTAATATAATCTCCATTTTTCTACCCTTTGTTGTCATACCAATTGACTCATAAAATTCAATTGCATAAGGATTCTTCTCTGATACCCCCAATTCAATACAATCAACTTTCAGGCTTCTCCCAAAATCAAAAACATATTTCATAAGTCTTTTTCCGCCCCCCTTTTTTCTCTGGGCTTCGGCAATGCATAAACTGTTTATAAATAATACCTTTCTTGCTTTAACAAATGAATTTTCAGTTATTTCTTCTTCCTTCATCACAACGACTCCGACTATTTCATTACCAATGGTAGCCACAAAAATGTGTTGTTTAACATCATTTAGCTGACTTTCAAAGAACTCTTGACTTACTGGAGTGGAATTCTCTTTGTACAAATCTGGTCTTTCGTAAACGTGTAAATCATGAACCTGTCTGAATAAAGACAATACAGATTTGTAATCATCTTTGTTAGCCTTTCGAATGGATATATCCATATTTTTCTCCTACCTCCAATAATTGTTTAACAGGTTAAATAAGTTCTAAAGCTGGTATTGCTGAAGAATATCCTTAAGTGAATTTACGAATATCTAAAAAGGTACTCTTATAACCATGCTTTTCTTAAAAGATTTACACCAAGTTCGATTTCATCATAAGCAAGACCGCTAAACCCTAGTTTAATCATTGGCTTATCCGGATGGTTTTTTATGAAATAGATCGAAGTTGGCCGCACTTTAACACCATAATGGAAAGCCCGCTCGATTATCCATTCTTCTGAACACTCTAGATTTACTTTAATTAATACGTACAAACCGGACTGTTCGCCAATAATGGAAATACTTTTCCCAAAATGTTTTTTTAATAATAATACGAGGTGTTGCATTTTTCGTTTATAAACAAGGCGCATTCGCTTAATGTGCCGATTCCATTCCCCATTTTCCATAAATCTAGCCATTGTAAGTTGGCTAAAAAGTGAAGTTGAGCTTTCGAAGTTCAGGAACTGATTTTTATAACAGTTTAAAAGCTGCTGTGGTAACACCATATAGCTTAAACGAAGTCCCGAGAGAAACGACTTTGAGAAGTTTCCCAGATAAATGACTCTTGTTGAATCAATAGAAGCGAGCGCTGGAAACGGCTGTTGCGTATAGCGAAACTCACTATCATAATCGTCTTCAATAATGTATCCCTGTACCTTGTTTGCCCATTGAATGAGCGTTTTTCGTTGTTGAATGGACATGCTTACACCGTACGGACTGTGATGAGAAGGTGTTACATAGATTAAGCCTGAATCCATTTGTTTAAGTTGCGAAAGATCTGCACCTGATGCATATACCGGCAAATATTCAAGCGAAAAATGATGGAATTGAAAAGCTTCCCTGGAACCATCGAACCCCGGATCTTCTACGATAATACTTGAATAGTCTTCCTGTAATATATGGCCTAGATTGATAAGCATTTGTTGTGTACTGCTACCGATTATAATGGTATTTGCATCTGTTCTTACCCCACGTGATTGGAGTAAGTATGTGGCAATTTGTTCGCGCAGACTCACCTCTCCAAAAGTTTCCCCATACCGAAAGCTCTCAGGTAACGTTAAGACCTGATTCGCTATTCGCCTCCATACTTTTAAGGGGAAATGGGATTGATCAACAGCATCTGTCCGAAAATTAACACGAACGGACGCTTCCTTTCCCATCCTCTTTTTGTTAGAGGGAATTGGTGGTTCCTGGTATAAAGATGGCTCTAATTGATTGACAAAATAACCTTTTCTCCCTTCCCCGCGAATATAACCCTCTGCTACAAGCTGATTATATGCTGTTAGGGTTGTATTACGGCTTACTTGGAGAGAATCAGCAAGTTGCCGAATGGAGGGTAGTTGTTCATCAGCTTCCACATTGCCTTGTTCAATAAATGATTTAAACTGCTCGTAAATTTGTTTGTATTTGGGAGAGCTTTCGTTTAAGGCAAAAAGATAATTTTTCATATACAATTTCTCCTGACATGCTTATTTATTTTAAATTGTATCTTTTTAAATGTCAGTTTATATCATAATATATTTTATATGAGCGATAAAATATTTTCAAACACAAAATTAGATGAGGAGTGATGATGATGTATATTCCAAAGCATTTTGAAATCAAAGATGAAGAGATGATTTACGAGGTTATTGAAGAAAATAGCTTTGCTACGCTATTTTCCCAACATCAAGGTCATCCGTATGCGACCCACCTTCCTTTGATTTTAGATAAAGAAAAAAGATATTTGTACGGTCACTTTGCAAAACCGAATAAGCAGTGGAAAGATTTAGAGGGACAGGAGGTACTTGCCGTTTTTCAGGGGCCGCATTGTTATATCTCTTCTTCCTGGTATGAAACAAATAAAGCCGTACCGACATGGAATTACGTATCTGCTCACGTATACGGAAAGGTTGAAATCATAGACGGGGAAGAAGTGATGGATTCCCTTCATCAAATGGTGTTGAAATATGAAGATCCAAATAGTTCATACCAATGGGACCAATTGGATGCTCATTTTTTAGAAGGGCAGGCAAAAGGCATTGTTGGTTTCAAAATCAATATTGATAAAATCGAAGGAAAAGCAAAGTTGAGTCAAAATCATTCCGCTGAGCGATTAAAGCTTGTTATTTCACAACTTGAACAATCCACAAGTGAGGATGAGAGGGAAATTGCATCTCATATGAAAACAATTCTTTAGAAAGAAAGCTTGAAGGTATAAATGTACTCTTTGATGAACAAAGCCGATTAAAATATCTCCATTGAAGCAAACAAAGCTCATGGATAACACATCATAACAATAATCTTTGAAAGCGAGGAATATGTATGCGTTTTGAAACAAAAGCCATTCACTCCGGGCGGCAGGTTGACAAATCAACGAGCTCGGTCACCATGCCAATCCATCTCTCTACGACATTCGAACGAGCTGCAGATGGCTCATATCCAAATGAATTCGTATATAGCCGTGAAAATAATCCCAATCGTCATGCTCTGGAAGACTGCCTCACATCGCTCGAGGCGGGGCATGATTGCGTCACTTTCGCATCAGGGATGGCAGCAATCACTTCATTAATCGAGGCACTTCCTTCGGATAAACCACGTCGGGTTATTATGCCAAACGATATGTATTTTGGTATTCGTTCCCTTCTTTCGGAAACGGATATTGGATCAAAGTTTGACATTGTGATTGTTGACATGACAGATCTTCATGAGGTTGAGAAAGCGATAAAAAGTGCACCAACCGGTCTGGTTTGGATCGAGACGCCGTCTAATCCACTTCTGAAAGTTACTGATTTTGAAGCTGTTACAAAGATAGCACAGCAGGCCGAGGCTTACACCGTTGTTGATAATACGTGGGCAACTCCAGTTCTGCAGCGTCCCCTCACTCTTGGAGTTGACTTTTCGATCCATTCTGTGACGAAATATATAGGAGGTCATAGTGATTTAATGATTGGTGCAGTTGTCGCAAGATCAGATAATCCTATGTTGACCAATCTACGAGCTTGGCAACATTCAAAAGGTGCTGTGCCTTCCCCTTTCGACTGTTGGCTTGCACTACGCGGCGTGCAATCACTTGCCCCTCGTATGATGACCCATTGTGCAAATGCATTGGAAATTGCAAGTTTTTTGGATTATCATCCGAATGTCGAAGCCGTTCATTATCCTGGTCTTTCTGACCATCCAGGACATCATATTGCAGCACGACAAATGAGTTCATTCGGCGGTATGTTGTCCTTTCAGGTAAAAGACGGTTGGGATGGGGCAATGGCTGTTGCTGCAAAAGTACAATTGTTTACCCGTGCTACAAGTCTGGGTGGAACGCACAGTCTCATTGAGCACCGAGCTTCAGTTGAAGGAAGCAAAACGGTGGCTCCGTCAAACCTCCTACGTATATCGATCGGACTTGAACATGCGGATGATCTTAAAGAGGATTTATTGCAGGCGCTCGAATAGATAAAATGTAACTTCATTAAAATCTGGTGGACCAGACACATCAATTTTTGATCTTCCTCAAAACGAACATACGAACGGGCGCGGTAACGGAACAAGATTTGCGCCTTTTCCTAGTTTGTTGGCGCGATTGCTGAAGATTATATTTAGAAAATAATCAAACTTTTTTATAAAAACCAGATTTAAATATGCTGAATAGAAATCCATTTTGATCAATCTTTTTTTTAAAATGGATTCTCTCATTTGCCATAAGGTACGGGTTCAAGTGATATTTTTGATCAAACTTTATTTTAAACCAACATCTATATTGCCGTTAGTAAACTCATTATTTTCCAGTATTATTAAATCGGAAAATAAGTTTATATCCTGCAAAAGAGTCCCCATTTTCCTCAACCCAAGTCCCATTAGTGTAATAGAAATCGTCTTCTCCCAAGCGATATACATTATACCTATGATTAAAGCAAATAATCTAAAAGTGCTTAAAGTATTACTACATACTCTAACATCACTTCATATAGGCTCACTCCAACTAGACTCCCGAACCTAAAAGTGCAGATATTACGACAAACGCAACCTCAGTTCCACTTTTGACATTAGTTCCATTGATGCCGTATCTGCTTTGTAGAAAACTTAGTTAAGACCATTTGTTTATGTAGTTTTTTAGCAAATCTAATTAGTTTCAACTGCCTTCATTTGTTTACCAAGTTCTTTAGCATTTGGTACAAAGGCCATAGTATAGGCGTTCAGAGGGAAGTATTTACCACTTTCTGTTACCAAAGCTGGTTTATATACATAGTTCTTCGATAATTTTGATTTAACTGCAAATTTAACTTTTTTAGCCTCCTCGCCTAAGTTCTAACATAGTTTATCCTGCATATAATAAATAAGTATTTAGAAAAGAGGTGACCCTATTGCCCAGAATTAAACGTACCGATAAAGGCGTGGCATTACTAGCAAGATTAATGCGAGCTGAGGCCGAGGGTGATGGAAAATTAGGGATGCTGATGGTTGGGAATGTTGGAGTAAATCGAATTGTCTCCAATTGTTTAGATTTTACCCAACTATCTACCATTCGCGATATGGTATTTCAAAGGCCGGGCGGTTTTGAAGCAACGCTGAAGGGATACTTTTATCAACGTGCACGCGAAGTGGATAAGAATCTAGCTAGAAAGGTTATTAAAGGCGGACGTTACCATCCTGCTTCATATGCACTTTGGTTCTTTGCGCCTGAAGGAGATTGTCCTGCACAGTGGTATGATCAAAGGCTAATAGGACGTTTTAAATCACATTGTTTTTTTGCACCAGATTCATCCGTATGCCCGAGAGTTTATTAATTTTTATCAATGATTAGGAGGTTTTTTTATGAGTGAAAATCAAGGATACCCTTATTATTATTATCCTCAAAGTTCTCCAGCCTATTATCCAGGATACGATTATCGTCAGGATTCACAATCGATGCAAGGGATGCCTGGAATGCAAGGTATGCCGGGGATGCAAGGATCACAAGGTATGCCTGGTATGCAGGGTATGCCTGGCATGCAAGGTTCGCCGGGGATGCAAGGAACACAAGGTTCACAAGATGTACCAGGTATGCTACCTGTAGAACAATCCTACATTGAAAACATCTTACGATTAAATAAAGGCGAAGTGGCAACCGTTTACATGACTTTTGAAAATAATAATGAATGGAATGCACAGATTTTTAAAGGAAGAATTGAAGCAGCTGGAAGGGATCATATTATTTTAAGTGATCTGAAGACGAAAAAAAGATACCTGCTACTAATGATCTACTTAGATTACATTACATTTGAAGGAGAAATAAACTACACCTACCCATATGGCAATACTCAAACTGCGGAAACCTATTCGCCAAGGTAGCACTTTGCTCTGAACATACGATAAAAAGGATGGCCTATACGGAATCGATCCACACATTCACAGTGGGATCTTTATTCTTATATAAGTCATCCTTCTTTTATTTTTCTCTATAGGGGGATCACACAATGAGGCATCCATACGAAAAATTCGTCCGATTAGAGTTAATTTCACTTATCTTAGCTGTATTTGCTGGGATTGTTGTATTGGTTAAAGGATTTATTTTATTAGCTGTTTTGATCATCTACTTAATCGGATGTGGACTATGCTGTGAGGCTATGATCGAACTTAATACTCACAATAGAAATAAGGCTTTTAAACACTTCATACAAGCTTTGCTGCTCTTTGTTTTTATGACCTATGTCTTATTCCACTTATAGAGGATGCTTAAAAAGTCACCAAATGATAAACGGCGCATTTTTTTGTGGGCATGTCTTAACGATCCTCATGTAGGAATAGCCTACTTCCGGCCCTCAGGACTGCACCGCCTCGAATTTCTGTTTCTAATTTGGCACCTTTTTAAAAACGCATTTATAAATATTTCCAAACAGCATAGCCAAGCAAAACCCAGCCAACTAAAAATGCTACTCCGCCAAGCGGTGTTATCATTGCGAATAGTTTAATTCCAGTTGTTGAATATGCGTACAAGCTTCCTGAAAATAATACTATCCCTGCAAAGAACATCCATCCTGCAACATGTATCCCCCCACTTTGGAATTTTGCTAATAGCAATCCCGTTACAAGCAAGGCCATTGTATGAAACATTTGATAAGTTACAGCCTTGTCCCATGTTCCTAAAGCTTTCTCCGACAGTTTACCTTCTAGCCCATGAGCCCCGAATGCCCCTAAAGCTACTGCTATAAAGCCGTTTATTGCACCAAGAATTAGAAATATTTTCATCATTGCACACCTCTTTTATAAAGTTTAGAAATCAAATATTGACTTACCATTTGCACCGTCATGATTGACTTCTGATTCACGTGCATATGTATTCTTTTTGTTTGTACTACCAAGCATCGCCTTCATTTCATCATCAGAAATATCACTTGAACTTGTCGAGCTTGCCTCCTGCTCAACATGCTCACCATCTACTATTAAATCACTTAAAAGCCGCACATTCTCAATATGCCTTACCAATTGACCCTGATTAGTTTGGCTTAATTGAGCCTGCTGCAACTCATGAATCATTTTCTTAAGTATCGTTTCATTTGGAATCGCCACAGAACCACTCCCTTTCATCCTTACTGTATTAGTATAACATGTGACACTATGTAATTTCTTTACAAAAAGTTGACTAACAAAAAGCCCTGGAAAGAATTCCAAGACTTTTATCAGTTAATGTTTTCTATTTTTAAGCATTTACATGTTTCTTTCTCTTCTTCTAGATAGCGCTCATACATCCATTGCAAAAACTCAACTTCTTTTCGTTGCAATTTTCGTCCAAGCTTCTCTTTCGTATCCTCTAATACATTAAAAAAGCTTTCCATCACGCTACATTGCCCCCTAATATACCGCTAACAAAAATAGTATCTTTTTTAATTGTACATCGAAATTTAGAATCAATCAATATAAAAAATTAAAAATTTGCCAAATATACAGAAAACAATATAAATCGACATAATTCATTTACTTGTATGCGAATAATTCATCACTTTGTATGCTTTATTTAGCCGATCTTTATAGGCAATATGCTTTCGCGAGAATTTCGTTGGACTATCGATTCCTGCAACTGCAGCCATTTCGAAGACTCCTTCGCGTAAAGCTATTAAGTAATTACAAACGCGGTATTTTTTCTCTTCGACGCTTAACGCTTTTTGCAATTCAGGATTTGTTGTGGTCACACCAACTGGACAATTATTTGTATGACAAACCTGTGCCATAATACATCCAACAGATAACATAAATCCGCGAGCAATGTTAATCATATCTGCACCCAAGGAAAGTGCCATTGCAATCTTATCTGGCGATACCAATTGGCCTGACGCTATAATTTTTGTGCGATCGCGCAATCCATACTTTTTAAGTAAATCATCAAGTAGCGGTAATGCAGCATATGTCGGTAAACCAACTGATTCTGCTAATTCATAATAAGTTGCACCAGAACCGCCATTACCTCCGTCAACTGTTAGGAAGTCTGGAACAATATCAAGTTCCTCCATCGCTTTAACATAGCTTTCTGCTTGTGCTTCATCACCAACGACTATTTTTGTCCCAACAGGCTTTCCCCCAATATCACGCAGTTTATCAAGGAATTCTAGTAAGCCTTTTGCATCGGTAAATTCATGGAACCGGTTGGGACTGTTAATCGTCTTCCAGGCTTCCACATTACGAATTTCTGCAATTTCCTCCGTCACTTTTTTCCCTTCAACGTGTCCACCACGTTGCTTTGCACCTTGAGCAAGTTTAAGTTCGAATGCTTTTACCTGATCTATGTCGCTTTTCTTTTTAAAAAGTTCCAGGGAAAACTCGCCATCTTTTGTTCGAACACCAAATAAACCTGCACTAATCTGCATAATGATATCGACATCACCTTTTTGGTGGTAAGGAGAAATGCTTCCTTCACCTGTATTCATCCATGTTCCTCCAGCCATGCCAAGTCCTTTTGAAAGAGCTGTTATCGCATGGTCGCCTAGTGAACCAAAGCTCATTGCGGATTGGCCGATCAGTCCTTTAACTTTAAATGGATTTTTAACAGTATGTTTACCAAGAATAATTGCATCATCATCCGTTAAATAAAAAGGATTGAGTATGTCTTCATCATGGTGTTCTTTGCGACTAAATAATTTTTCATTGTCTATTTTATACAGACAGGTCTTGATTTTCGGTTCTTGATCTATCTTCATTTCCTCTCGCTGACTAGGAAACATGTTATTTACAATATAAAAGCCTTCTTCTTTAAAATCACGTTCTGAACCATACCCGATCATTCTATTATTATATTTGGCAGACTTATATACGAAATCAAACTCTCTCCTGTTGAAAGGCTTACCCTCATTATCATTGTTGAACAGATATTGACGCAGCTCTGGCCCGATTTTTTCTGTAATATACCTAATCTTTCCTAATACTGGATAATTTCGAAGGATAGAGTGTTCCTTTTGTTTAGAATCATGGGTATAGACACGCAAAAAAGTAACTAGTGGTACAAGGACTATCAACACTATAATTACAATTAAGGTAATTAATAAACCAGTGGACATCTACCTCTCCCCCTTCTTTGTCTAATTTATATGCCTTTAAACTAGATACGGCAGGTAAACGATTATGATAATAAATATCCAAATAACATCAACAAAGTGCCAGTAGTACTGGAAGATTTTCTGCTTTTCTATATATAGAGCATATGGCATATTCATCCGCTTATATTGGGTCAGCAGGAGAATCATCCAACAAATGCCAAAAGTAACATGGGCGGCATGTAGTCCAACAAGTACATAGAACGAAGACATAAACACGTTCGCCGTTAACCCGTTACCCTCCATCACATAGTTATAAAATTCATGGATTTCCATACCTAAAAATGTAAGACCGAACAGCAATGTAGTCACAAGCCCGCTCACAACCTTCAATCCCTGGCGTTTATCTAGTCCCATTTCTGCAAGTAATAACGTTCCACTACTGGAAAGCAAAAAGACAGATGATAGCACTACCGTTTTCACATCAAATATTTCATGTGGATTCGGATAGATAGGAGGTGGCGTAAATATTAAATACGTTGCAAAAAGCGTTCCAAACATTACACTTTCCACAAATAAATAGATGAAAAATCCAAGACGTTTATCGTTAAATAATGCTTCTTGATAATTATTCATCGAAGTTCGCCTCCTCCCGGTAATCCTTTTTACGTTCATCGGTTTCAGATCGAATGATGACTAATAAAAATGTACTTAAGCCTCCGAGGATCGCCAGCCAATACATGGTATAAATCATCCCAAGACTCATGATTGATAAGGAAAGAGCTATTAATAATGGTTTTATCGTATCCACTGAGATTGGAGCTGGCCTTACGTTTCTCGTTGTTTCTAGTTTTCGCCCTTCAATCTTCGCATACCAATAGGCATCCATTTCTTTGACTACAGGCATTGGATTAAATGTATGTTCTTCTGATGGTGATTGCACGGTCCACTCTAGCGTACGCGCATTCCACGGGTCATTACCAACTTTCTTTCCATATTTATGTGTTTTATAAACATTCCAAGCAACGAACAGCATACTACTACCCATAATGAACGCACCAATTGTACTGATTAAATTTAAGGTGAACAATGAATCACCATAACCATAGGTGTACACACGGCGTGGCATACCTTGAAGGCCTGTAATGTGCATTGGTAAGAATGTCATATGGAAACCGATAAGAAATAACCAGAAATGCCATTTACCAAGCGTTTCGTCAAGCACCTTTCCAGTAAATTTAGGATACCAATAATAGAGCCCTGCAAAAATCCCTAAGATTGTTGACCCAATAATTGTGTAGTGGAAATGGGCTACAACAAAATGCGTGTCATGGTACTGGAAGTCAGCGGCAGCAACAGAAAGCATCACGCCTGTTACACCGCCCATAACAAATGTAGGAATAAATCCTAATGAAAACAGCATTGGAGTTGTTATTCGAATAACCCCTCCACGCATCGTAAACAACCAGTTAAATATTTTGATACCGGTTGGAACTGCAATTAACATGGTAGTAATCGCAAAGAATGTGTTTGCCATCGGGCCAAGTCCTACGGTAAACATATGATGCGCCCAAACCATGAATCCTAGAAAACCGATTAGCGCAAGCGATAGAACCATTGCTGGATATCCAAAAATGCGTTTTTTTGAAAAGGCTGAAATTATATCGGAAAAAATACCAAACGCAGGTAAGGCCAGGATATATACTTCTGGATGTCCGAATATCCAAAATAAATGCTGCCAAAATAACGGACTTCCAACTTCTCCAGAAAAGAATCCAGTGCCAAACATGCGATCAAACATAAGTAAGTATAATCCGATTGATAAGACAGGAAACGCTACTAAAATTAAAAAAGACGTAATTAGTACAGACCATGGAAAAAGTGGCATTCTGGTAAGCTTCATGCCTGGTGCACGATGGCGCATAATCGTGACTATCATATTTATCGCTGTAAAAATGGTCCCAAGTCCAGAAATTTGTAAACTAAAGACATAGTAATCGTTCCCCACATCAGGGGTAAACGTATCGGTCGACAGCGGTGCATAGCCGGTCCAACCAGCATTTGGGGCACTGTTGAAAAAGAATGACATGTTAAATAAAATTGCCCCAGTTAAGAAAAGCCAAAAACTAACCGCATTTAAAAATGGAAACGCCAAGTCGCGCGCACCAATTTGGAGTGGAACTGCGATGTTCATTAAACCAATTAATAATGGCATAGCGACAAAGAAAATCATCATCGTTCCATGCGTGGTAAATAACTCATTATACTTATCTTGTTGAAAAACCCAAAATTCGTTGTGTGGTTTTGCTAACTGCAACCGAATTAATAACGCATCAACCCCTGCACGAAGAAAGAATAATACACCAAATAACACATACAACGTTCCAATCTTACGGTGATTGGTTGTACGCATATAGCTCCATATCAATGGTAATCTTTGCTTTCTCCATACGTATATCGCCATGAAGGTTCCTAATATAATTGTAAGAATCCACGCCGCCACAACATCTGAAGGAACAAATAGGCTACCTCCGAAAAATGGTATTGCCATTGTTTACACCCTCTTGCCTTTTAGATTGATTATGAGAATACCTAGAATGTTTTGTCACTCTTCTTCTAACCATTTTTCATAGTCCTCACTTGACACGACTTCAGTTGTAAACTGCATCTTGGTATGTTGAACCCCACAGAATTCAGCACAATGCCCTTCATACGTCCCTTTTTCAGGATTCACTATTTTATATTGGAGCTCTTTGCCAGGGAGTACATCGGTTTTACCTGCAAGACGAGGGATCCAAAATGAGTGAATAACATCAATTGACTTCAAGTGAAAAACAATCGTTTTGTTAGCAGGAATTACTAGCTCATTTGTCGTTTCCTTTCCATTTTCATAACCGAATGTCCAAAAGTACTGTTGACCTGTCACATTAATATGTACAGCTTGTTCAGCTACCTCAGAAGACGAAAGGATAGGTGACTGATTATATGTAATCGATACAGTTGGGACTGCAAGAACCGCCAATAATAAAATGGCTAATGCCGTCCATGTAATTTCAAGCTTTTTATCCCCTTTCACATCTTTTGGAAGCATATTTTTATTTTGACCTGTTTCCCTGTACTTCCACACAAACCTTGCGAATAAAACAAAAACAATAAGTAACACAATCATCATCAGACCAAAGCTGAACCAAATTAAAAAAGCCTGATCCTGTCCTGTCTCACTTTTCGCATCTAAGACGGCTATGTCACAGCCTGCTAAAAGTAAAAGTATTGGAATTGTAAACAGTTTTTTCATAGAAACCATCAGCCTTTACTTGAAAAATGATAGTAATAGACTTATTTCCCGTAAACTATATTATTAAACATAAGTTACATAGGCTGTTTTCTAAGAGATTGTTGTTTTTGCCGTAAAATCGGGTAAACTACTATAGTGCGGCAACGCCCGAAGCGAAAGTACAACGTCATGCCAGCGTAGTGTATTTCCGGAGCGGTATGTTCTGGCACAATTTTTCGCAAGGATTGAGTAGCAACAAAACTTACGAAAAGAACCATTACATAAAACAAAGAACCCCAGCGATTGGAGTTCATTTGGTTAGTTTGAATTATTAGTAGACCTTCTTTATTTCGGATGCTTGCTCCTAGTCTTCCATCTGTAATTTTGATTCAAGCTCTGTAATTCGAGCCCGTAATTCATTAACGTCGTCTTTCGTAGCTAGTCCCAAATCCTTCGCCATCTCTTTAGTCTGTTCGTATTGCTTCGTACTCCACTCGTCTTTAGTTGATTCCCCTTTATCGAGGAAGTTTTGCATAACGGTTCTAGCTTGATCACGTGTCAATTCGTTCTTCTCAACCAATTCCTTAAGCTTTTTGTCCAATCTTTCCTTACTGCTAACTGCAGCACCCAAGCCTAATAAAAATCCTTTTTTTAAAAAATCACTCATCACTCATAACCTCCTATTTTCTCGATCCTATCATCTGGAAATGCTTTATTAAAAAAACAACTAACGTAATGGAAAAGACACCAGTTAGTAGATAACCAATAGCCTCGTGCGCATATAGACCTACATATATTCCTCCTACCATCAAGATAAAGCTAAATAACTCTACAAGTATATAAAAATGGTGCAAAAGCTTGATTTGTTGTTTTTCTTTCTCCCATTCTCTATCCTTTTCCCCACTTTCCAACCATTTTAACATGGCTTTTGGTAAAGATAGAATTGGTTTTGCTGAATCCTTTGCAACTTGTACATAAATAGAATCTGTGAAACTCTTACCACCAATCCATTGCTTGACTTTAGGCTTTGCCCACTTTTCGATATCCACATCTGGATAAAAACTGACTAATAAACCGAAGACAATCGAAATCGCTCTTCCTAAATATGCATAATCTGCTGAAAGTTGAATTGGTTGATCTTTTACGAGCAGCCGAATATCTTCCTTTATCGTTTCCATTGTATGTGTGTTCATATGGGTAAATGATCCATTTTGGTACATTTCGATTGTTTGCTTAATCGTTTTTTTCAGCTTTTCACGATTAGCATTCGGTAAGACAAAATTCATCTCATCCAGGGTTTGTACAACCTTATCATAATCATCCATAATTAGCCCTTGAATAAATTGTTTGAAATAATGGGTGTCCTGTTTTTTCACTTCACCAATCATGCCAAAATCTATGATTACAATTGTCCCATCCGATTGGATCAAAATATTTCCAGCATGTGGATCAGCATGAAAGTTACCATCGTTTAAAAATTGATCTAGGTAAAAATTAAATAGTGTTTTCGCAGTTTGCTGTATATTAATATTGTGTTTGCTCATGTACGAAAGATCCGTAATTTTCGCACCATCCATCCATTCCATAACCAGTATTTCTTTTGTACAAAGGTGTTGAACATAGCCTGGTATGTAAATAGCATCATTTGTTTTATAACGTTCTTTAAAGTAGTTACCGTACGCTAATTCCTGTTCAAAGTCTAATTCGCGGTCCATGACAAATAGTAACTCACGATATAATGAATTTAAATCTGCCTTCTTGCCAAAGCTTGTCAAAATTTTTATCATCCAGAATACGAGTTTCATAGCTTTAAAGTCCATATGAAAAATATCGCGCACCCGGTATCGCTGTACCTTGACTGCAACCTCTTGCCCATTCTTTAACTTCGCTTTATAAACTTGTCCAATTGAAGCAGATGCCACAGGTTCCTCGTTTAATTCGAGTAAATGGTTGGTGATGTCCCCGTCCCACTCTTTTTCCATTAGCGATTTTGCATATGAAAATGAAGATGGCGGCACACGGTCAACGAGTCCCGTTAATTCTTGTATGAAAACATCGGGCATAAAGTCTGATCTGGTGCTTAAAAACTGTCCAACCTTTATTAATACCCCACCAAGTTTAACGGCAGTTTTTCGATACTCTCTTGCTTGCTTCTTTACTAGTGTGTTCCACTTTCTCCTCGTTTGTTCATCCCAAATATGATGCCTCATATGAAAGAAAGAAATCTGAGTTATAAATTTAAATGTCATCCAAACTATAACCGTACACCGGTATATAACATTAAATCTCATATCCACATTAACACCTCGCCATACTTTACCCTTAATAGGTATGTTTTAAAACAACGAACATTCCAATGAAACCATATTTGTGAGCTGTTGTCGAAAAGCTAGACTTTGTACCTATGTAATCGCAAAGATTGTCGGGAAAATAAGCCGAATTCACTGTTCTAAATCTTTTGAAAATATCCAACTATTTGTTTATACTTAGAATGTGGCGCGTCTTATACGTTTTTTAAAAATTGGGGAGGTTCAATATGAAGAAACTGGTAGCGTTAACATCTACATTAGGTTTAGCATTATCGTTAGTTTTACCTACTGCATCTTTTGCAGAAACCGGCACAGGGGACACCATAGAAAATTGGGACAAGGAACGATATGGTGATGTGCAAGATATTACTTCTGAATTGAATAAGTTATCAAAAGATGAAGCGTTCAAAAAAGAAGCAAAAGAAAAAATTAAAGAAGCTGCAGAAGGCCTTCAATTTGATGGTGAAGAAGACGACAATACAAGCACAGCAGCAGATTCACATTTCACCTTTGATGGCGGTACGAAACAATTTCTAGATAGAAATCTCGCATTCCAATCATATACACTACGCAGCGTGGGAGAAAACGTGGAAATTTGGGTAGCAAATGATTTAAGCTTCCCAGAAGGAGACCCGCGTCCACCACAAGTGGTAACACAGGAACAGGTTGACAAGCTCGCTGCTGAATTTGACTCCAATATTTACCCTACAGTGACTGGATTCTTTGGTACACCAGATTCTTTAGACGGTAACAATGCTGCTTTAGAAGATTTAGGTCTAGTACCTGAAGGATATTATGATACTGGTAACGACAAGGTACAGATGCTAGTAAGTAATATTCCTGACGATAATTATACTGATCCAACGTATCCATTTTTCGTTGCAGGATTCTTCTGGCAAACACTTGAAATGTACACAGATAGAAACATTATTTCCATTGACTCAAATAATTGGGAAGAACGTTTGGAAGGTACATTCTACAGTACAACTATTCATGAGATGCAGCATTTAATTCACGCTGATAATGACGGTGATGAGACTTCTTGGTTAAACGAAGGGTTCTCAACATTCTCTGAGTATTTAGGTGGTTATGGTCATGATGCTGGTTCAATTAACTTCCTATTAGATCATCCTGAAAACTCACTTACCAACTGGGATGAGCATGTAGGTGCTGAAACTGGTCCAGAAACGATAGCTGACTATGGACTTGTTTACTTATTTACACTTTATAACTATGAACAATTCGGGCAAGACTTCATCCTTGAAGTTGCAAAAAGTCCATTAAATTCAATAGAAAGTTATAACCAGGCATACAAAGACAACGGCATTGACGAAACCTTCCAAAGTGTTTTTGAAAAGTTTGTTACCGCCGTTTTAATCGATGATGCTGACAATACTAAAGGCAAAAAAGGAATTTATGGTTTTGACTTAATTGATTTGCGTGAACTTCCTGTTGGTGATGGAGAAGTTCGTGGTAACACAGTCAATTTTGAACAAGCAAAACTATATGAAAAAGACGGTGTTCCGGCTTGGGGCGCTGATTACAAAGTATTAAACTTTGATGGTAAAATTGATAACATTACCTTTGATGGGATAGATTTCTTACCTATGAAGTGGGAGAGTGTTACAGACCCTCTTGATGAATCGAATCAAGTATTCTGGGGTAATGAAGGTCATGAAGCTGATCACAATTTGATTTTCAAGGCTGACTTAACTGGTACAAATGACGCAACTCTAACATTTGATCACTTTATCGACATTGAAGAATCATGGGATTATGGTGTAGTTCAAGTTTCTACAGACGGTAAAACATGGACTAGTCTTGAAAATGAAAATACACGTACAGATGTAGTCGAGCAAGGCTACCCGAAAATTAAGGAAAATGTTCCTGGCTTCACAGGTCATTTTGAGGATTGGCAAAGTGAGAGCTTTGACTTATCCGAATATGCTGGACAAGAAGTTTATATCTCATTTCGCTACTTAACTGACTGGGGTTACAATGACACTGGCTGGTTCGTCGATAATATTGCGGTCCCAGAAATTGGACTATCTTTCGATGGAACGAGTACGGACAGCATGATGTCAAAATCAGCGCTTCTCGAAAAATATGTTAACTATTCGGTTACTTTTGTGAATGAAGATAAGCATGGTAAATACAAAGTAATGCATGTTGATCCATTCAATGTTACAGAGGAAGATGCACTGCAATTACGTCAGTTGTTCAAGAAAGGTACAAACTATATGACAACTTGGTATGCAGCACCATCTGATCAGGTTGATCCTGTACCATTCGAGTATACTATCGAATTAAAGGACAATAACGGAAAGCATAAAGACAAAATGAAGTAATAGTTGAAGGGTCGCGCCTATACAGCCTGGCAACCAACGAACGTTGGTTGCCATTTTTATTTTATATAGTGAATTGGCAGATAATATAGTGAAATCAGCGGATATATTCCATAGAAATAGAGTTTCTGAACCCTCCCTTCACTTTATCTGTTTCTACCGTATTAAAAATGATTTTGCTATTTTCATAATTTCTCGTATAATAAAAAGAAATAGAAATGGGGGACCACGATGAATAATCAACATTACAAACTAGCAGATCATCTTAAATTTATTATCCCATCGTTACTTGGTATTTTCTTGTTTATGACACCGGTTCCAACCGATGGCGGTATGACTATCCCAATTGCGATTATGGCCAATTGGATTCAAGAACAACTTGCTGGATACCTATCGCTCATTATGATGGTGATTATTATAACTACCGCTATAGGCACAGTAATGGTAAAAATAATCGGTGGCGACAAACTGAATCGCACGCCATTTTTTAAGCAATTATTTAATGTTACTCCTTTTTGGGCGATTACACGTGTCGTTGCTGCTGTTTTTGCAGTAATGGTCTACTATAAATTAGGTTCAGTCGTAATTTATGGAGAAACCACCGGTGAATTACTTTTTGGCCTATTACATGTTTTGTTTGCTGTGTTTTTATTTGCAGGTTTATTTTTACCTTTATTAATGAACTATGGTTTACTAGATTTATTTGGCACATTAATGACCAAAATAATGCGCCCGCTATTCCGATTACCAGGCCGTTCTTCTGTTGACTCACTCGCTTCATGGATTGGTGACGGAACGATTGGGGTTTTACTGACAAGTAAACAGTATGAGGAAGGCTATTATACCAAGCGTGATGCAGCGGTTATTTCTACAACGTTTTCTGTTGTTTCCATTACCTTCACATTAGTAGTTATTGACCAAGTAGGTCTTGGGGATATGTTTGTTCAATTTTACTTGACGGTGATTGCGGCTGGACTGGTTGCTGCCTTTATCATGCCACGTATACCACCATTGTCTAAAAAAGCAAACACATATATTAATGAAGCAGAAGATGAAATGGACGAGTCTGCTCCTCCCGGTCATAACATGTTGACGTTTGGTTACAAAAAGGCACTTGATCAAGCGAAAACAGAATCAAGTGTTTTGAAGTTTTTCAAAGAAGGTGGACAAAATATTTTAGACATGTGGATGGGTGTTGCACCAATTGTTATGGCATTTGGCCTAACTGCAGTAATGATTGCAGAGTATACACCTACCTTTCAATGGCTAGGTCTACCATTCATACCATTGCTTGAACTGATGAATATTCCATTCGCTCAAGCAGCATCCGAAACAATCCTGATTGGTTTCGCTGACATGTTCTTGCCATCTATCTTGGCAGCGTCCATTGATGCAGAAATTACTCGATTTATTATTGCAGCGTTGTCTGTTACGCAATTAATTTACATGTCAGAGGTGGGTGGCTTGATACTTGGGACAAAAATCCCTGTATCCTTTGTTCAGTTATTCATCATCTTCTTACTTCGCACACTTATTTGTCTGCCTATCATTACATTGATCGCACATATGTTATTTTAGAAGCAAAAGCGGAAAACGCCCGAGTAAAGGAAGGCCGACTAAAATCGGCACGTCCTCGAAAAAAAACGCTTTTTCTTCGTGCGATGCATTTCGGGGAAGCTTTCCTTGTCCTTTGCCCACGCAACGTGGGTAGTTCGATGTTGCTCATGCTTTGTGGCGGTTTTAATCGAACTTCCTTCCGTATCAGATTAGATTCACATTGACTTATCGCCCACAAAGGCGAAAGTCAATGTGAATCTTATGGCTGTGATGAAGTGAAAAGAAACGCGAAAAGCGATTAAGGACGTTCGACTATTGCTGAACTGTTATCGCAAGAAGGTGCCGGAAAGGGTACTAGGCAATGGGCATTGAAGCTGGACATGGTTGCAGCAGATTATTATATAAAAAACCCGTCACGATTTTAAATATCGTGACGGGCTTTTTACTATCTAAACTTTTGATCGGATACTTCTTTTATTTTATCTGTTTTTAATGATGTATTTTTAGGGATTTCTGTATCTACTTCTTCTTGTTCGGAGCCCTTAATTACAAGTGATTCATCATATCCCATCAGTTGAGCAGATACCTTCATGAACTCATAAAAACTTTCCTGTTTATCTGGGCCAACGTGATAGATACCGGTTACTTCATTAAAAATCATTTCTTCCATAACATTTGTTAAGTCTTCTATATGCACAAATGTCCGAATTAAGTCATCTCGAAATTCTATAGGCTGATTGGAGCTTAAATGATACGCTAACCGATCTGTACGATCATCCAATTTCCCTACTCCATTTTCACCGTATATTGGTCCCGCCCGCAATACGACGTAATTGGAAAACTCTTTATCGATTAACCGTTCTGCTTTAACTTTTGCATTAGTATAGTTACTAAAACTATGGTCATCCGGTAAATTGGACAGTGGATCATCTTCACTATACGGTCCATCACCATGAGAAAAAACGAAATCTGATGACATATAAACCAGTTTAGTCTGTGGTGTAAGATGTGCCAACAAGTGCATTAGACCTTGGTCTGTAATCTTGTGTTCATTTGGTCCACTCATCACTGCCCATACAACCACATCAGGCTTTTCTTTTTTAAAAAAGTTTGAGAAGGATTCTGGTTCATTCACGTCCAACTTATACAGTTCATCTAATAAAGCTGGTTCATTCAGGTACGTTCCAACGACAGTTGCTTCTGGTGCATGTTTTAACCTTTCGTATATAGAAGCTCCTACATATCCACTAGCACCAAATACACAAATTTTCATCTTAATCACCTTCCTGTTTTCCGTTTATCCAGCTTCAGCGCCCATTGCCTAGTGCCCCTCCGCTTTTTCTTTTTTCGTGTGAAGGTTCTGGTTGTGCTGATTCTTTTTGTTGGAATAACCAAATTGACTCCTCATTATAGATGCTTTCCCTTCAATGATAGGTTGTGAAACCACCTGAACTGGTTTACTAGATAATAATAGTACAATCGTTGCAGCAATTACTGCTAACCCAACTAAATCAATTACACCATTTACTTCAAATAAATTTGTTTCGCGAAAAAATTGTACAAAAAATCCATGAAGTAAATACACATAAAGTGTTTGAGTTCCGAATCGTGTAAGCATATTTTCTTTTGATGGAACCCAAGCTAATACGCTCATCGCCATCATTGCCGCAGTAACGTATACGAGTAATCGAGCTACTATACCTAATTCTGGTAATCCTAAATCAATATATGACTCTGAAGCTAATAACCATCCAGAATTAAAATCTGGTGCGATAAATATAGCAACAGCGACAAATGTCATTACGATAACGGAAGCGAAGCGCATACTCTTTCTTTTCAAAAACATCACATGATCTTTTGTTAACCAATACCCAATTAAGAAAAACGGAAAAAACACAAAAGTACGAGATAAACTAAATGTGTGTCCGATTTCACCAAAATAGCCAACAAGTAATCCAATGCCTATAGCGACAGACATACTTAGCATGGCTGGCATCTTTTTGAAAAAGTAGAGCAACAGGTGCCAGCTAAACAAACTGAATAAAAACCATAATGACCAATGTGGATAGAAAATACCTGTGTGCCAGTCACTTTGACCCAAAAACAAATAGTATCCTGAATACAATGCTTGGAAAATTAAATATGGCAATAACAGTTTTTTAGCTAAATTCTTGATATATTTTTTACTCCCTAGTCCTTTTGCAAAAAAACCTGCCAGAAAAATAAATGCAGGCATGTGGAACGTATATATCCACATATATAATGTGTTAATTCCATGTGATCCATTCGTAAATGGCTGAATCATATGACCAAATACTACTAAAAATATAAGAGCTAATTTCGCATTATCAAAATATGCTGTTCTTTCCATTAAACTCATTCCTTTTAAGTTAATATTACCGTGTAAAACCAATATACCCGTTTCTTAAAAGAAATACGTGTGTAAAATGTCGATTTCATAAGGTTGTTAAACAATTGTAAATGAAATGAAACAAAGATATCCAAGCGTAATACTTGTCATAAATAAAGGCTTTTTTCGTATTCCCTGAAAAGGCATCGCACACAAAAAAAGTTTTTTTTTTCAAGGAAGCGGTTTTTGCTTCTGAGGAAGCTGAAGCGTTGCCACACTATCGTAGTTTATTGATTTTGTGGCTAAACAATATTTTAGAAAACAGCCTAAATAAAAAAAGGCCACCTCCATAAAGGAAGCGACCCCTTGTGTATTTATAGCGAAGTATCTTTTTCTATCGCTGTTTCATCATTAAACGTTTTTATGTTCAACTTCTTTAATATCCGGGATGTTAATGTTCCAGATAAAATAGAATCGTTCACATTAAGTGCTGTACGACCCATATCGATTAACGCTTCAATAGAAATGAGAAGTCCTGCTAACGCTACAGGCAAATTCATTGAAGATAGAACGATTAATGCCGCAAAAGTCGCACCACCACCAACACCTGCTATACCAAATGAACTGATGCCAATAATCAATACCAGCTGCAAAATAAATCCTGGTGTTAACGGGTCGATTCCAACAGTTGGTGCGATCATCACCGCTAACATTGCTGGATAAATACCAGCACATCCGTTTTGCCCAATTGTTGCACCAAATGATGCTGACATATTTGCAATTCCCTGATCCACACCAAGCGAATTCTTTTGCGTTTGAATGGTTAATGGGATGGTTCCTGCACTAGATCGGGATGTGAATGCAAAGCTTAATACAGGCAAAACCTTTTTCAGATACATCATTGGATTTAAACCAAAAACGCCAACTAATACTAAATGAATAATAAACATGACGAGCAAGGCAGCATACGAAGCAATAACGAATTTACCTAGTTCAACGATTCCACCAATATCTGTGTTCGCTACTGTGGTTGCAATCAATGCGAGTATCCCAAATGGTGTTAGTCTAAGTATCATCGTAACGATTCGCATGACTACCGCATAAATAGCATTCATCATTTTAGTGAACATTTCCGCATGTACTGGATTTTTCCGACGAACACCTAACACAGCAATCCCTACAATGATGGAGAAAATAACTACCGCAATAGTTGATGTCGGCCGATCTCCAGTCATATCTAGAAATATATTAGATGGAATAAAGGATAGAATTTTCTCTGGGGTTGATAAGTTCTCCACATCTCCTAGCCTTGACTCCAGCATTGCTCCACGATCATTCTCTGCTTGGCCTGCATTAATTTGGTCTGCGTTTAAGTTAAATAATGCCGCACTTCCAATTCCCACCAGTGCAGCTATCATTGCCGTAGAAACAAGAATACCGATAATCCATGCAGCCATTTTTCCAAGTTCCGATGACTTTTCAAGATTGATGATGGACTGAATAATCGAGACCATAATGAGTGGCACTACAATCAACATTAACAAACGAATATATCCACGTCCGACTACGTTATACCATTCAGTTGTTTCATTTAAAATATCCGATCCTGTACCATAAACAGCTTGTAGAATAGCACCTAATACAATTCCGAGCCCAAGACCAGTAAAAACGCGCTTACTAAACGAGATATGTTTCTTTTGCATATAAATTAAAAGTGTGATGATTGCTAGTAATAGCACGATGTTAAGCAAAACATATGTGAAAGTCATTGGCCTAGCCTCCTTTCCTTTATTGTCATTTAGTATATGTTCGAAAAATTAAAATTGTACCAGAAAAATTCCAAACAAAAATGGAGAAAGCCAGTCTCCTGCTTCTCCATTTTATAAACACCTATCTCCCATAATTTACTTATCCATATCCTCGTTTGGCAGTCCGTAAAATTCATGAATAAATGTGTAATCTCCAGCCATTCTTCCAACTGGTTTTAATTTTTCAGGATTCACTTTATCGTTTCCCATATACATGTCATCACTGATATGGTAACAAACCAGTCGGCCCAAGATAAGATCACTACTTCCCACTTTAATAATCTGATCTAATTGACATTCCATATTTACGGGAGCTCCAGCTACTCTGGGGACACGCACACGTTTACTTTCTCCCTTTTCAAGACCTGCTATTTCAAATTCATCCTCGTCTGGATGAAAATGCTTGCTAGTTTCATACATTTTGTTCGCCTGTGACTCTTGCACAATATTAATAACAAACTCGCCTGTCTCTCTAATATTGGTCAACGTATCCTTTTGACCGTCCTCATTTTGTCCCCCGCCAACAGAGAAACACAAAGTGACCGGATCCATTGAAGCAACCGTAAAAAAGCTGAATGGCGCTAGATTTGGCGTCCCGTTCTTATCTATTGATGAAACCCAGGCAATCGGCCTAGGCACTACGGCTCCTTTGATTAACTTGCTCATATTCCGCTCACTAAATTGTGTGTGATTAATAATCATAGCTCTCCCTCTCCCTCCACAGGTACACGTTATTCTATTGTAGGCTTGAGCTCTATCTCCACATTTCCTTGTAACGCACGTGATATCATACAGCTTTTCTCTGCTTTATTAACTAATTTCTCTAGCTTACTATAATCTTCCTTCGATGCATTTTCTGTCAAACTCACAAAAGGTTTATGGATAATTTTTTTGTAGGTGATTACCCCATTTGTAACATCCACTTTTCCATCTGATGCTAGAGACATTTCATTTAATGGAAGCTCCGCTCGTTCAATCATCGCGGCTAAGGTTATTAAATAACACGTTGCAGCAGCACCTAAAAGCATTTCATCTGGATTTGTCCCGACTCCTGGACCATCCATTTCTGGTGGAATAGAAATTTTCGTTTTCAAATTCCCGGCTTCTATATATCCTTCACTATTTCGCCCGCCTGGCCAGCTTGCTTTAAGTTCAAAAAGATGTTCCGCCATACTATCACCTCTTTCTATGTCCATTCTATCCTAAAATTTTCAATAAATTAAATGAAAGACAATACACTGGACTATTTTTTCTGTTTTATTGAAAAAAATGCTTTTTCAGAATCCTGTTGAGTGCTATAATTTACAATAGGGAAAGCAACATAATGTGCTCTCCTCCATGCACTGTTAAAAGGATGAAGACTTTGGAAAAGAAAACAATTGAAGCAGATATAGCAAGCTACGTTGGTAAGTTATTTCGCGATAACTTTGGGAAAGGCCCAGGCTCGATTTATGTATCAGTCGCCAAACCATTTGTGACTATCCATTTACGTGATTTCCTAGCACCAATGGAACACGTATTCATTAATCAAAAAGAGGATCTAAAAGTTCAAGAAACACGTGATATAGTAATGCAAGAACTTATTCCTGAAATCAAAGACCAATTAAAAACCATTTTAAATCTCGATATTGAAAACATCTACTATGATTGGTCATTAGTCAACAAAACAGGTCTTATTTTAGCTGTTGAAAATACAATTGAATTACATGCAGATCCGAATTATCTTAACTATCCTGCAAAAGAAAAAGTTCACGAGGAAATCGCGCGCTTTACTAAAAAGGCACAAAAAGAACCGAAAAACATTGAATCCTTTATGCTTAATTCTAGAACTTTGGTATCTGTACGCGAGGACATACTTGTTCGAATTGAAAAAGAATTAATTAAATCAGGATTTGGCGAGCAACTGAAGCTATCTAAAAGGGGCCTTGAAAAAGATATACTTAACACCGATTTTCTAGAATCTATTTTAGATGCTGAAATAGAGGATGCTTTCGTTGATTGGGATTTTAATTTAGATAAAGGTTTTCTCATATTAGTTTTAAAAGATTTCTAAACACATGGGTGGAAATGTCTGGACAATAGAGCTAAGACATAAGCCGAAAAGGATTAATCCCCTTTTCACTTTTTTATTAAAGGCTCTTTTCTTCAGTTTTGTTGCTATTTAACCCTTACGAAAAATTGTGTCATACCGTACCGCACTATCGTAGTTTATTGATTTTGTGGCAAAAACAACAATCTTTTAGAAAACAGCCTTATTAAAAAACTGATCATTCAGTAACATCTATAAGGAGTAGGTACATGTACAAGATAATAGGTATAGGAAAAAATGACATTCGAATTGAACTAGCAAACGAAAAAGAAGTGATAACTTTCCCATCTCAGGAAGACGCACAAACCTTTATCAACAAATTAACCCGCGAAGGTGAGATTACCGATGGTTATCAATTAGTTGTTGAAAAAATAAACTAGTAGAAGAACTCCACCAACTCAATCTTGGTGGAGTTCTTTTATTGGTGATCCAATATTTCCTTTAAGACACTTGCCTGGTTGTACCTTTCTTCTTTAGATCCATATAAAAGGGTAACATTTTTATCCTGTTTTTTAGTAATATCCTTTAGTTCCTGGAGAGCTCCCTGTTGATCACCATCCTGTAATTCTTTCTTATACTTCTGTTTAAAATCTTCATATTTGTCAGGATCATGACTAAACCATTTGCGTAAATCACTTGATGGTCCGATCTCCTTAATCCAGTGATCGAGCTTAGCATCCTCTTTTGACATTCCACGTGGCCACACACGATCTACTAAGAGACGTACCCCATCAGATTCTACCTGATCTTCATAAACCCGTTTCATGTTTACTGGCATTAAATTAAACCTCCTAATATATTGTCTATTACTCAATACCCTTGTTTCTAAAAATGAAGCAACCAACATCAAATCGATGCTGATTGCTTAACTTTTAGCTGTGTTGAATCACTCGATTTATCACTTGATCCATCGCTTCTTTTAGTAATTCAAGCCTATCTTGGCTCTCTTCTTTTGATTCTTCACAAACGCCATAGTAGCATTTTATTTTTGGCTCTGTTCCAGATGGACGAAGGCAAATCCAGCTATTTTTTTCCAAGATAAACTTAATCGCGTTTTCACTTGGTAAAACCATCTTTTCTTGCTTTTTTGCATCTCCAAAAATGGTTCGTTTTCCAGTAGCGTAATCCTCCATTTTTTCTACTTTCAGTCCCGCTACATCAGTCAATGGATTTTTACGAACATCTTCCATAATCATCGCAATTTTGTCGGACCCTTCTTTACCTTTAAGTGTTAACGAGGACATGCCCTCTAAAAAGTAACCATGTCTAGCATAAAGAGTCTCTAGAGCTTCAAGAAGCGTCTTACCTTGTTCTTTCCAGAAATATGCCATCTCACACGACATCATAGCGGCTTGTACTGCATCTTTATCACGTGCAAAGCTACTAATCAAATAACCATAGCTTTCTTCATAGCCAAAGATAAAAGTCTCACCTGTGCTATCAAACTGACGTATCTTTTCACCAATATATTTAAAGCCGGTTAACGTGTCGATTGTTTTTGCCCCATAATGGGTGGCAACTGCTCTTCCGAGTTCAGTCGTTACAATCGTTTTCAACATTCGTGCATTAGCAAGCAAAGCTTGATCACTGTGTGAAAGGATATAATCAAGCAAAAGTGTACCTAGTTGGTTTCCAGTTAATACCTTAAAAGATTGATCTGAGTCTCTGACAGCGACACCCAACCGGTCAGCGTCCGGGTCTGTTCCAATTAAAATATCAGCATCTACATTATTTCCTTTTTCAATCGCTAATGTAAATGCTTGATGTTCTTCCGGGTTTGGTGATTCAACAGTTGAAAAATCTGGATCAGGATTCGCTTGTTCCGCTACGACATGTACGTCGGGGAATGATAGCTGTTCTAATCCCTTTAAAACCAAATCATGGGAAGTTCCATGAAGCGGTGTGAAAACAATAGATAAGGCCTTATCCTTTGCAAGCTCTTCTTCGTTTAATTTAGACAGTCGTTTCAATTGCTCTAAATAAGCATTGTCAACCTCACTGCCGATCCAATTTAACAAGTCTTTATCTTCAAGTTCACCTCGTTCTACAAAAGGCACTGTCAATTCGTTTTCCGTTTGTTCAATAAAGGAAATGATTTCAGCAGCCTCACCAGGTACGATTTGTCCACCGTCTTCATTATAAACTTTAAAGCCGTTGTACTCTGGAGGGTTATGACTTGCAGTAACCATAACCCCAGCCACCGCTCCTAAATAACGAACTGCAAATGACAATACTGGTGTTGGGTGAAGCTCATCAAATATGTATGCTTTAATACCATACGATCCAAGTACCTTTGCAGTTTCAAGCGCGAACTCCTTTGACATGTACCGTGAATCATATGACACGACAACACCACGGTCATTTACGTTTACACAGTTTATTTTCAAGTAATTCGCAAGTCCATTAACAGCTTTTCTTATTGTATAAATGTTCATCCGGTTGATCCCAGGACCAAGAATACCGCGCATTCCGCCAGTTCCAAATGTTAATTCTTTATAAAAAGCATCTTCTAATGCCATTTCGTCGCCTTTTATACTGTCTAAACTTTTTTGCAAGGATGGATCTAAATTTTGGAAAGAATTCCACTTTTCGTATGCTTGTTCCCATGTATTCATGTAATCATATCCCCCTAATTCGCCCCTAATGATGTATCTTCAAAGTTTAGCACAATTTTTAAAATAATTCTATTTACCTATAATTCGTTTATCGATAGTAATAATTGGCAAAAATTATAAGTATCCTTTAAGAATCTCTTCCTATTATATCCATTTACGGTTAAAATGAAAGATATCTATATATATTTAATAAGAAAGTTGTGATTGGGTTGTTTAAAAAGCGATGGTTCCAGACACTTACATTATTCATCATGGTATTTCTTTTGATTCTATTAATCTCTGCAACAGATTTTATTTTTGACCCAATACTTAAGTACATTGGAGCAGTTGCTATACCAATTATTGGTGCAGGTGTGCTATTTTACCTGACAAAACCAATCGTACGCATTTTAGATAAATATAAGGTGCATCGCGTATTTTCTATTATTATCGTATTCTTGGTAATATCATTAGTCATTTATTTAATAGCAACGTACATTGCACCGATAGCCCAAAAACAATTTGCAAACTTAATCAATAATATACCTAAAATGGTTGAAGGTGCGCAGGATCTGATTACGTATTGGCAGTCCAACCAGGATATGCTTCCTGCTGATATTGAAAATACACTAAATGACATCACGTCAAATCTACAAACCTATATTGAAGCGACTATGTCATTCCTCTTCGGTTTTATAGGTCAATTAATCGGATTTGTCTTTGCATTAGTACTTGTGCCATTCTTTTTGTTTTTCATGCTCAAAGATGGGGAAAAATTTGCTCCATTTGTTACACAAATTTTCTCAGAGAAAAAAGCAAAAAATCTTAAGAGTCTCCTGCACAAATTAGATGAAACGTTGACCTCATATATTCAAGGACAGCTTCTTGTCAGCTTTGTGATTGGGGTACTATTATTTATTGGGTACCTGATCATTGGACTAGAGTATGCACTTACTTTGGCGTTGTTTGGTATGATCATGTGTGTCATTCCGTTTATTGGACCATTTATATCTGTGGTTCCAGCGGTGATTGTTGGGCTATTCCAAGATCCAATAATGGCGGTGTGGGTCGGGGTCGTGATGATTATCGCGCAACAAATTGAAGGCAACTTTGTTTCACCAAATGTAATGGGACGTGCGTTACAGCTCCATCCATTAACGATTATTACCATCATTCTTGCAGCAGGAAGCATAGCAGGATTCTTAGGCATCCTCTTCGCAGTTCCGTTTTATGCTGTTGTGAAAACAATCATCGTCCATTTTTACAGAACGTATGTTAAGGCCCAAGAGGACAGCAAAGATGCGCTGATATAGCGTAATAAATGCTTAGACCACAATCACTGTGATCTAAGCGTTTTTGTTTGTGTCTTATTTTTTAATGAATTCATACACTACCGATGTGCCAACTTCGTAATAGCCAATTTTTTTATACACACGGTTGGAGGTTGGATAATCTGCATCCGTGTATAAACTGCAAAACTGAGCACCTTCGCTCAGCAACTTTGAAGTCAATGCCGCTACTGAATTAGTCGCATATCCTTTTCGCTTATATTCATCAGGCGTATACACGGCATTAATGGTTGCGCCATTTTTTGTTTTTCTCGAACGATTAACCATTGATACAGGCTTGCCATCTACAAACCATAAGAAAATGGACCGATCGTTGAGAAATTGAATGGCTAGATGGTCTGCATCTTCACTTGTTATCACTTCATTTGCTTCCTTTCCAAATTGAACAAGCCACTCGGAGATAAGCTGATGATAGTTTTTAGTCGCCCCTATTAATTCTCCTTTGGTACCAGGTATGGCATTAACCTTATCCAACTGATAAATAAGCTGTTTCATATGTATGGTTGAGGTGACGTTATTATGTTTTTCCCATTCCTCAACAAACGGTTTCACAAGAAAATCAGGACCAAGTATTCCTGGAACTTCCATCTCATTATCATGCAAAAACACAGCAATTTTTTCCGGTATATTTTCTGGAGTCGGTTCAAGGTCAGGAAAAATCCAATTATTTGGGGGTGTTTGCATAAAAGCAAAGATGACTTCCCCGTCCTTTTCCACATATCCTAACAACGCGTCTCCATACGTGGAATGCCCCGCTGCTATTCGATTTAGAATTCCAAGCATTAAATTGTTACATGTTTCTTTTTCTAATAAAAGACCTTCTACTAGTTCTAAATATTTTTCTGGATTCTTTTCAAAATGAAGGTTCATGACCACTCCCCCTTTATTGGGTTTATATTATAGTATACACTACTAGTAGAAGATTTTTTTAAAAGCTAGGAGTGAAAAATATGAAAGTAAAAGAGATAGAAGCAAAACTAGTGGAATTAAAAGCTGACTACGCCCGTATTATGGGTGATATGGATAAAGTGGAAGCTGTTGGTCAACGAACAACTATCGAAGAAAATCAACTTGCGCGACTTGAAAAAGAAATTTCCGAGCTCAACAAAAAGTTAGAGGAGTCAGAATGAATCCTATCTATGATTGAAGAAAGTCACCCTCTGCCAAGCAGTTAGAGTGACTTTTTTTCATTATTGATTATTCCGCTGAATTTCTAATTTTTCTTGAATACGTTTATTTTCTTTACTTGGTGGCGCTAGACTCACTACAACATCATCAGCTTCTGGGGTAATTTTCATCTCTTCGGAATAATAATACATTTTTCCGGAGCGCTTCAACATGTATAATAAAACAGTTTCGTCATCGCGTTCACTTAAGTACTGATCATAGTTATATTGTTCAGTTAGCGTCGTCTGACGGAACACATAACCATTTCTTAACTTTTCATTCAAATCTTCCATTGAAATTTCTACTTTAAAGAGAACTCTTCCGCCAATTTTATCAACGACGTCATTCATATTATCGACCAACGTATATGGGCTTGCTTTATATACGTTGGTTCTACCATATTCTGGCATAAACGTTGTACATACTAAGGCATTATACGAATGGAATTCAGTTGCAGCAATTAAATACTCATATGGCGTGGTATCTAAATGATATTCAGTCTGCTCAGAAAGCATTTCACCATGATAAAATGCAACTCCAGCCTCCCGAGTTTTACGCAGTCGTTCCCATGATGAATCAACGATAATTACTGGTGCCTTCAGTTTTGACAATGACTTAGCTAATTCAACTGTAAATGGATTACTTCCAACAATAAGTGTTCCTGGACGACCCTCCATAGATAAATGCAGTTTTTTGGCTAACCACCCAATGGAAAATCCATGCGCAACAACGGTAAAAAATACTAGTCCAAACGTGAGCGTTGTGATAATAGAAGCATCCTCATATCCTGCATCACTTAATATAGATGCAAAATAGCTCGAAACAGTTAACGCAACAATTCCACGCGGTGCAATCCAACCCACTAATAGTTTTTCATTCAACGATAAGTCCGTACCTACTGTTGATAAAAAGATGGATAATGGTCGCACAATAAACATCATCAATAGTACATACCCAATAATCTCTGGCTGAAAGATCTCTAGTAATACTGCTGGCTTTAATGAAGCGGTCAGCATAACAAAAATAGCTGAAATTAATAGCATAGACATGTTTTCTTTAAAGTGCCTCATATCAGCAACCGAACTAATGCCCATATTTGCTAACGTCATACCCATAGCGGTTACTGCTAATAACCCTGTCTCATGCATGATTTCATCCGCTAAAGTGAAACACAGAATAACAACAACGAATATCGCTGGCGACTTTAAATATTCCGGAATATTACCCGTTTCAAACATCCAACCCATTCCACGGCCACATGCCCAACCAAAAATTGCCGCAAAAACGGATGCCGCAAAGAATAAGAGAAGTGCAGAACCATCTGGATTATTTGCTGTAAAGTATGCAATAATTTCAAATGCAAATACAGCGAGTAACGCACCAATTGGGTCAACAATAATACCTTCCCATTTTAAAATTTTCGCTGGGCGTGGCTTTAATTTGGACTGACGCAATAAAGGCAATATAACAGTTGGTCCTGTTACTATAAAAAGTCCTCCGATTACAAAGGCAACTGCCCAAGATAATCCAGCTACATAGTGCGCGATGAGTGATCCTAAAATCCATGCTATAAATGCACCAATTGTCGAGATTCGAAAGACCGGTTTTCCTAAACCGCGTAACTCTTTAAAACTTAAGTTCAAACTACCTTCGAATAAAATAATTGCTACTGCCACTGTAATAATTGGCCTATATAAATCTCCAAAGTCTTCCTCAGGATTCATCAAGCCAAATATTGGACCCACCAACAGCCCCGCAACAGACATGACAACAATGGCTGGCAATCGAAAGCGCCAGGATAACCATTGCGATCCAATCCCTAAAAGACCTATAAGCATAATTTCAAAAAGAACAGATGGAACCATATCAAACCCCCTCTTGATAGCTTTACCAAGTTTTTATATAAAATCATTTTAAATGTGTCAAACACTAATGTAAACAATTATACTTCATTTACAAATAAAAACTTCTATAAATATTGTCATATAACTGTTGTAACTCTTTATTATCTTCATATTGACAAGCCGTCAGTTAACTTGATAAGATTGTTCTTGCTGTTTCAGAAACAGTGATTTTACACGATTAATTATCTGATAATATTGAAAACAATTGTAGTATTATACCATTATTTGTAAGCGTTTGCGGAAAAGAAGCCATTTGTAGTCTAACCAGAAGGAGCAAACATCATGAAAAAAGATACTTTTATAATTGGATTTATGCTTTTTGCATTGTTTTTTGGTGCTGGTAATTTAATCTATCCTCCAACCCTCGGAATTGACTCGGGTACTTCCTATTGGGCAGCTATTGCTGGATTCGTGATTACTGGTGTAGGATTACCAATAATTGCAGTGACAGCCATTTCTTTTGTGAAAAATGATGCCCGCGAGTTAGCTGATAAGGTTCATCCATTATTTGGACTTATTTTTACGTCTATTGTTTATTTAGCAATTGGACCATTTTTTGGTATTCCACGTGCTGCTACAGTTGCGTTTCAAATGAGCGTGGAACCATTTACAACGGAATCATCCTTGTCATTCATTTTATTTACATTCACAACAATCTTTTTCATAGCGGTTTATGTTGTAAGCTTAAATCCATCTAAAATGGTAGATCGAATTGGTCAATATTTAACTCCGATATTATTAATCGCAATCATCGCCTTAAGTGTTGGCGGTTTTTTACTGTTAGATACCCCAATTTCAAGCCCAATTGATAAATATGCTTCCTCCCCATTTTTCACTGGATTTGTTGAAGGATATTTAACCATGGATGCAATCGCTGCTTTAGCGTTTGGAATTATTGTCGTAAATGCCTTTAAGGACCGCGGTGTTTCAACGCAGCGTGAACTTGTCAAATCCACCTTAAAAGCAGGTATTATTACTGGCATAGGATTAATTACTGTCTATGGTTCAATCGGCTGGATCGGTGCAAAAATGGCGACAGTAGGTACCTATACTAACGGTGGTGACATCCTGTCCAGTGCTGCAAATATTATGTTCGGTAGCTTTGGCGTGCTGTTATTAGGCGTAATTGTAGCTTTAGCATGTTTTACAACCTCAGTTGGGTTAGTTGTAGCATGTGGACAGTTTTTCTCCAAGATTACAAGCTTAAGTTACAAGTGGATAATAATATTTACCACGATTGCTAGTTATCTAATAGCTAATCAAGGTTTAAACACAATTATAAGTTATTCCGTACCCGTACTCGTATTTATTTACCCAATAGCAATTGTTTTGATCCTATTAACCTTTATGGAAAGATTATTTCACGGTGCACGCTCTGTTTACCAAGGGGCCATTCTTTTGACAGCTGTTACAAGTTTATATGATGGATTAGTCGCATTTGGTATTGATTTATCAAGCCTAACACCATACATGGAAAAACTGCCCTTTTTTGCACTGGGACTTGGATGGATTGTACCAGCTTTAATTGGTGGAATCATTGGTCTGCTTGTCTGCAAAGTTGCACAATCTAGTTACACAAAATGAAGACTATAAGAAAAGCCCAATCGCCTTGAAAGACACGACAAGCATAAGCAGAGCGGTGCAGTGTGGGTGCTTTGCCCACGCGTAAGCGAACTGCTTATGTCTCGAGTGTCTAGGCGCTGGAGCTAGACAGATAATCGCCAAAATTTTATACTTTCTTTGCTCATAAAAAAGGAATTCCTCATTGGCCAGTTAAAGCCTCTGAGGGATTCTTTTTTTCCTTTATAGTTAAATCAATTAAAAGTGTTAAAACATCTTCAATAGCAAACCAGCTATTCTTTTTAGCTCCAATAATTTGTTTTTTCAGTTGAATCGCCCTCAATTAGTTTTTATTAAGATTGAAGCGTTTCAAGTGGTGAGTCATTCACATGAAACTATAATAGATGGAAAGTAATATGTTTCTTAATAGGTATATTGTACAGGTATTATATAATTTCAGAGGTAAAAAGCCCTTATCAATTAAAAAAATACCCGTACAATTTACTTATTTTTCTAAAAATTGCATATAAACTTTCCGATTGTGTGTTATGTTATTGGAAACTATTGTAAAATGGGAGGAAATTTAATGAGGAAAAAGTCTTTTTATAGTTCTGCACTTGCAGGGATTATGGTAATCTCGCTATTCGCTCCAACCGTATCTGCACACGACATGCTCGATGGTACTGGAATTGAAAAAGGTGCAGGTGAAGCAAATTTGAATAACATTCCACAGCTTGAAGGACAAAAAAATCTTTCCAACTGGAAGGAAGTAGCTTCAGTTCAACTTAAGGAATATGATGGTGTCATAAATTCTACAGCAGACGTCTATTCACATAAGGGATACGCCTATCTAGGGACTCACGTAGATGGTGGTGGGAATGGTGGCGTTCGCATTTTCGATATGCAAGATCCAGAAAATCCCAAGGAGATTGCAAAGTTCGCTGATGAAATTCCCGGGACCTGGCAGGAAAAAGTGATCGTAAAAACTGTCAACACCAAGCACTTTAAAGGGGAATTAGCTGTTGTCAGTGTTCAACAATTAGATACACGTAATGAAGACTCCCAAGGTGGCTTTCTCCTCTATAACGTTTCTAATCCGAAAAACCCTGAAAGGCTTGGCTTCTGGAAGGTAGACAAGCGTGTTCCGGGAACTCATGAATTATACTTAACCATTAAAAAGGGAAAGCCATTCGTACTAGCTGCTAACCCGTATGCAGATTATTATACAAACGGGGAAACAAAAGACTTTGCGTTAGTCGATGTATCAAATCCTGAAGAACCTGAAACAATCTATGAATTTGATCCACGTTCTCTTCCAGAAGTTTCAGAGGACTTTGATGGCTATAACTGGGAATCTCCTGATGGAAAAACAAGGCCTGTGTTCAATCACAGTACTATGACAGATGGAAATGGTGATACAGCCTTTTTATCTTTCTGGGATCTCGGGACCATTATTTTGGACATTTCAGATCCATATAATGTTGAATATCAAGGGCGTACAGACTTCGCAACGGACGTTCAGGGATCAGCCCATTCTTCCGCAATCGCGAAAGGTGGGAATGTACTGATCGAAACAAGAGAAGTTTATAACCCAACTAAAGAAGGCTATGAAGAATCTTATGGGTATACCAGAATCTTTGATATTAAGGATCCTACTAATCCAAAAATGCTGAGCACATTTAAAACTGGTCTAGTTGATAACGTAGAAGACGGTGTCACTTTTGGAAATACAGTCCATGATCCAAAAGTACATGGAAACACGCTGTATCTCTCACATTATGCAGGTGGATTGAGAGCCGTTGATATTACAAACCCAGAAGAGCCTGTTCAGATTGGAAAATACGTTCCTGAAGATGCCTATTTTTGGGGTGTGTTTGTAGATCGAAATTATATTTTAGCTTCAGACATGGGGAACGGCTTGAAGGTCCTTCTGAAAAATAATGGAAAGACAGGGGACATTCGTACAAGTAATGTGCGTAAACAAGAGCTTCAGCACTAATGTTTTTTGTTAAGAAGGAGGTTGCCCCCTCTCTCTTTCATTTACGTTATACCTACTGTTTCTTTCTTCCCCATAGATTAGCGACTTAATTTGTAAACTCAGAGCTGAATTTTTCAGCTCTTTTTTTTTTAGAATTTATGTTAAAATTAGGAGTAATGAAGGAGGATCATGATGATCGCTGAAGCAGAAAAAATCCTACAAACCTATTATGGTTTCCCATCTTTCAGGCCGGGCCAAAAGGAAACCATATCAAACATACTTGAATTAAATAACACACTAGCTGTCATGCCTACAGGTGGCGGTAAATCTATTTGCTATCAAATTCCCGGGTTATCACTTGACGGAGTTGCGATTATTATTTCGCCCTTAATTTCCTTAATGAAGGACCAAGTAGATGCATTGAACTCACTTGGTATTGCAGCTACATATATAAATAGTTCGTTATCTACAACTGAACAAAAACGACGGCTTCAAGATGTTGAAAGGCGAAATTATAAATTCCTTTATGTTGCACCAGAACGCTTTGAGTCATCCTACTTTACACAATTGGTTAAACGTTTGCCTATTGCATTAGTAGCGTTTGATGAGGCACATTGTATTTCGCAGTGGGGACATGATTTCAGGCCAAGCTATCGATCAATCGTACCGAATTTGAAGGCTTTATCAAATATCCCTGTCTATGTTGCATTAACAGCAACTGCTACAGAGGAAGTCATTACCGATATTCAAACGCTACTCCATGTTGATGACGAACATGTCATTAATACTGGGTTTGAGCGCAATAACTTAGCATTTCATATCGTAAAAGGAAAAGACAAGCCAAGCTATGTTCGATCATTTCTTTCCGAACGAAAAAATGAATCTGGAATTATTTATACAGCAACCCGGAAGCAAGCAGATGCTTTATATGACCAATTAACAGCAAAGGGGCATTCTGTGGCAAAATACCATGCTGGTATGTCTGAAGATGAGCGAAAGAAATCGCAAGCTGCATTTATCCAAGATGAAGTTCTTATCATGATCGCTACAAACGCATTTGGGATGGGCATCGACAAATCGAATGTTCGATATGTCATTCATTATGCAATGCCAATGACCATTGAATCTTACTATCAAGAAGCTGGACGTGCTGGGCGAGACGGTGAGCCAAGTGATTGCATCTTACTTTTTTCCGCGCAAGATATACAACTGCAAAAGTTTCTTATTGAACAATCATTCATGGACGAGGAAGCAAAACGCCAGGAATATCGCAAACTACAGGCTATGATTAATTACTGTCATACACACAGCTGTTTAACGTCGTTTATTTTAGATTATTTTAATGATACACATGTGAAAGAATCTTGTGATCGGTGCAGCAATTGTATGCATCGAACAGATCAAATGGACATGACAAAAGAAGCGCAGATGATACTATCTTGTGTGAAGCGAATGGGAGAACGTTTCGGTGTAAGCATGACAGCAAAAGTTCTAAAGGGATCGAACGATAAAAAGGTTAAAGATTTTAAATTACATTTAATTTCTACGTATGGTATTTTATCCAATTACACTGAAAAAGCATTAACCGAGTGGATCCACTTTATGATCGCAGAAAAATTACTCGCTACCGAAGAAGGCCGTTACCCTACTTTAAAATTGAATCAAGAATCCGTTGACGTATTGAAAGGGAATCAAACGGTATGGATGTATTCAACTGTTATTCCGGCTGGGGAAAGCGCAGATTATCAAGAAGATCTTTTTGAAGAGTTACGTCAGCTCCGTAAACAAATTGCCGACGATCAGAATGTACCACCATACGTCTTATTCTCTGATGCAACACTAAAAGATTTGAGTCGTTACTTTCCAGAATCAAAAGAGGATATGCTAACGATCAAAGGAATTGGCGAGAAAAAATATGAACAATATGGTGATGCCTTTTTAGAGGTACTCCAACTCTGGCGCGGGCAAAATCCAGACGTGAAAACAAAAGTTAGAATTGATGACAGTGCCCCTGTAGCAAAGCCTAAGCCAAAAAGCCCTGATGAACCTAGTCATCTAGTTACCTATGAAATGTTCCGATCAGGTAAATCGATTAAAGATATTGCAGTCATTCGGGAGATGTCACAACAAACGATCGAAGGACATATTTTCAAAGCAACGAAAGAAGGCTATCCAATTGCCTGGGGAATATTTTTCACTGAAGATGAAGAGCAGAAAATTTTGGAGGCACGGAATGAAATCGACGAGCCAAAGTTAAAAACGTTAAAGGATCTGCTTCCTGAAGGGTATAATTATACGAAAATCAAGGCAGTTTTAGTGAAAAATGAATATATGTGATTTGTGGGTGTACTTCCTTGGGGAGTGCACCTTTTATGTGGATGCGTTGATATCCTGGAACGAGTGTTGATTTATTGAGTTAAACATTGATATCCTGGAACGAGTGTTGATTTATTGAGTTAAGCGTTGATATCCTGGAACGAGCGTTGATTTATTGAGTTAAGCATTGATATCCTGGAAGGAGCGTTGATTTATTAAGTTAAACGTTGACATCCTGGAACGAGTGTTGATTTATTGAGTTAAGCGTTGATATCCCGGAACGAGCGTTGATTTATTGAGTTAAACGTTGATATCCTGGAACGAGCGTTGATTTATTGAGTTAAGCGTTGATATCCTGGAACGAGCGTTGATTTATTGAGTTAAACGTTGATATCCTGGAACGAGCGTTGATTTATTGAGTTAAGCGTTGATATCCTGGAACGAGCGTTGATTTATTGAGTTAAACGTTGATATCCTGGAACGAGCGTTGATTTATTGAGTTAAGCGTTGATATCCTGGAACGAGCGTTGATTTATTGAGTTAAACGTTGATATCCTGGAACGAGCGTTGATTTATTGAGTTAAGCGTTGATATCCTGGAACGA
>NZ_JBYQFJ010000025.1:0-42735 GCF_057836705.1 Virgibacillus carmonensis
TTTGTAGCGATTATTATTATTTCCCTTATTCTTGATGAGATTGGCTTTTTTGAATGGGCTGCTCTTCATATGGCTAGAATAGCCAAAGGTAATGGGAAGAAAATGTTTATTTATGTGATTCTTCTAGGCGCCGTTGTTGCGGCTCTTTTTGCCAATGATGGAGCTGCGCTTATTCTCACACCGATTGTACTTGCGATGGTGAGAAATTTAAAATTTAAAGAAAAGATGATTTTGCCGTTCATTATGGCAAGTGGTTTTATCGCAGATACTGCCTCGTTACCACTTGTTGTGAGTAACTTAGTTAATATCGTTTCGGCAGACTTCTTTGGAATTGGATTTATTGAATATGCTACACGCATGATAGTACCAAATTTCTTTTCAATAGGTGCAAGTATCCTAGTGCTATATCTGTTCTTTAGAAAAAGCATTCCAGAAAACTATGATGTAAATCAACTAAAAGAACCAAAGCAAGCGATCCAAGATCACAAAATGTTCCGTTTGTCTTGGGGCGTACTTGCGGTATTACTGATTGGCTATTTTGCAAGTCAACCTTTAGGAATACCGGTCTCGATTATAGCGGGTATTGTTGCGATTTTCTTCCTTGTTATGGCGAGAAGAAGTTCTGCGGTTGAGACTGTTAAAGTTGTAAAAGGAGCTCCATGGGCAATTGTCTTTTTCTCTGTAGGAATGTATGTCGTCGTTTATGGTTTGCGCAATGTCGGATTAACCGACGTGCTAGCTAACGTTATTCAGTACACGGCTGAACAGGGATTGTTTGTTGCCACGATTTCGATGGGATTCATTGCAGCGATTTTATCTTCGATCATGAACAATATGCCAACCGTCATGATCGATGCGTTAGCAATTGCTGAGACAGATACATCAGGAATTATGAGGGAAGCGTTAATCTATGCGAACATCATCGGCTCAGATTTAGGACCGAAAATTACGCCAATCGGTTCTTTAGCGACATTGTTATGGCTTCATGTTCTTTCGACAAAAGGATTTAAAATCTCTTGGGGATATTACTTTAAAGTAGGTATTATCCTTACCGTGCCAACGCTGTTCATTACGTTAACAGGATTATATCTTTGGCTATTGCTTATTTTATAAGTAACTTTTAGCTTCAGGAGATAATGATATATTTTCTATGAGCATTTGCCACCTTTGATTATAGTTGTTGTGTGTAAGGCTTTTGGCTGTTTGGGGCTAGGTTAAAGAAATTCAGCCCATGCCCCATCGTTAGGATTCTCTCTTAATAACTGGACACTATAATAAGCATTAAAAGAAAATAAAAAATAGAGAAACGAGAAGGAGAATAAACCACATGTCTAAAAAAACAATTTATTTTTTATGTACTGGTAACTCTTGCAGAAGCCAAATAGCCGAAGGCTGGGCGAAAAAATATTTAGGTTACGAATGGGAAGTGAAAAGTGCAGGGATTGAAGCACATGGTTTAAACCCGAATGCAGTCAAAGCTATGAATGAAGTAGATATTGACATCTCGGATCAAAAATCGGATATTATTGATCCGGAAACTTTAAATAATGCAGCTATGGCTGTTACGCTTTGTGGAGATGCAGCAGACAAATGTCCAATAACACCTCCTCATGTGAAGAGAGAACATTGGGGATTTGATGATCCTGCAAAAGCAGAGGGAACAGAAGAGGAGAAATGGGACGTATTTCAACGTGTACGTGATGAAATTGGTGAAAGAATTAAACACTTTGCGGAAACTGGTAAGTAAAAAATAGTCAGGGGAATTTCGAAACCCCTGGCTATCATTAGAATATACATATAAGTGTATACTTATATTGTTATGGAGGGGTAAACATGGGTACACTAGAAATTTTTGATCCAGCAATGTGCTGTTCTACGGGTGTTTGTGGACCAAGTGTAGATCCAAATTTAACACGCGTTGCATCAGTGATCTATTCCTTGGAAAAAAGAGGATTTGATGTTACAAGATATAACCTTTCAAATGAACCTGGTGAATTTGTTGAAAATAAAAAAGTGAATCAAATTCTACAAGATAAAGGTGCTGATGTACTACCGGTAACCATACTGAATGGGGAAATTGTAAAAGATTCAAGCTATCCAAGTAATGAGGAATTTTCCAATTGGTTACAAGTTGATATGGAAGATTTAAAAGATAAACCGCAAACACGAGTAACAATTGATATTGATAAACTATAATTTGAAAGGGGGAAACATCGATGTATGAATCTTTCAAACCCAAACAAGTGGTACAGACACCATTTTTATTCTTCACTGGAAAAGGCGGCGTTGGTAAAACATCTATAGCTTGTGCGACAGCCGTGTCTCTTGCTGAACAAGGAAAAAAAGTACTTTTGGTCAGCACAGATCCAGCTTCCAACTTGCAGGATGTTTTCAAAATCGAATTAACTAGCAATCCATCTCAAATTCCAAGTGTGCAAAATTTATTTGCTTGTAATATTGATCCAGAAGAAGCTGCGAGAACATATCGTGAAAAAACGGTTGGTCCGTATCGTGGTAAGCTGCCAGAATCAGTTGTTTCACAGATGGAGGAACAGCTTTCCGGTGCTTGTACGGTAGAAATCGCAGCATTTGATGAATTCTCTCATCTTCTCGCTGATGATACTATTTTAAAGCAGTACGATCATGTGTTATTTGACACGGCGCCGACTGGACATACACTTCGCTTGTTGCAGCTACCAACCGCATGGAGTGGATTTTTAGAAGAAAGCACGCATGGCGCTTCTTGTCTAGGACCACTGTCAGGTTTAGGAGAGAAAAAAGATTTGTATGCGCAAGCCGTCAGGTCTTTGTCAAATCATGAAAAGACAACCTTGATTCTGGTTTCACGTCCAGACGTATCATCTTTAGTAGAAGCAAACCGAGCATCTTTAGAATTGAAAGACATTGGTATTCAAAATCAGTTGCTTATCATCAATGGGCTTCTTCAGACCCATCAGCCAAATGATGAAGTATCAACAGCTTTTTACGAGCGTCAGCAAAAGGCATTAAATAAAACGCCTGAAGAATTAAAACAGATCGAAACATTATCTGTACCATATGTTTCTTATTCCTTAACGGGCATTGATAGTCTACGTCAATTAGTTAGCGATAAACTATTTGTTGAGATAGAAGAAAATAGAAGTGATTCGGAAGCCATTTCATTGCCAGGATTAAATGAAGTTATCGACGATTTTTCAGCTAAAAATACACGTGTTATTTTTACGATGGGTAAAGGAGGAGTTGGAAAAACATCGATTGCTTCCGCCATTGCCGTCGGGCTTTCCGAAAAAGGGCACAAAGTCCATTTGACAACAACAGATCCGGCAGCCCATCTTGAGTACACCTTTAAAGATGGTGCCATGAAAGACAATCTGTCCATCAGCAGTATTAATCCGGCAACAGAGGTCGAAAAATACAAACAGGAAGTGCTTTCGGTTGCTGGAAAAGAACAGGACGAAGAGGGACTCGCTTATTTAAAAGAGGACCTAGAATCACCTTGTACAGAAGAGATTGCCCTATTCAGAGCTTTTGCGGATATGGTGGAGAAATCAAAGGACGAAATTGTCGTGATTGATACGGCACCTACTGGACACACATTGTTATTACTAGATTCAACGGAAACGTATCACAAGGAAATAAGTCGTTCAACAGGGGATGTGCCAGATAGCGTAAAAAGACTGCTACCCCGACTTCGAAACCCGGAAGAAACAGGAGTTGTCATTGTAACGCTTGCTGAGGCAACACCAGTGATAGAAGCAACACGGTTGCAAGAGGATCTTAAACGGGCGCAAATAGTTCCAAAATGGTGGGTTATTAATCAAAGTTTACATGCAACAGAAACAAAGGATCCAATACTAGCCGGCAGAGCTAATACTGAAAAAAGATGGATTAAAAAAGTAAGGGACGAATTGGCTGAAAAAGCTGCCATTATTCCATGGATAGCTGAAGAAAAAATAGGATATGCAAAATTAAAAGACTATATAAGGAACTAATTATGTATATTTTGGAGGATGTATGATGGAAAAAGTCGTTATTTTAGGAACAGGTCCTGCTGGGTTGACAGCAGCTGTTTACCTAGCAAGAGCCAATATGGAACCACTAATCATTGAAGGACCCGAACCGGGTGGCCAACTAACCCTAACTACAGAAGTAGAGAATTTCCCAGGGTTCCCTGATGGAATTATGGGACCTGAATTGATGGATAATATGAAAAAACAAGCCGAGCGATTTGGAGCCACGTTCAAAAGAGGATGGGTAACAGATGTTAGCGTTGAAAAGCGACCCTTCAAACTATCTGTGAATGGTTTAGGAGATATTGAAACACAATCTTTGATTATCTCAACAGGAGCATCAGCTAAAATGCTACAAATACCCGGTGAGAAAGAAAACATCGGGAAAGGTGTAAGCACCTGCGCAACATGTGATGGATTCTTTTTTAGAGGGAAAAAGGTTGTTATCGTTGGTGGGGGAGACTCTGCAATGGAGGAAGCCAATTTCCTTACGAAATTCGCAAGTGAAGTACAAATTGTACACCGTCGTAACGAACTAAGAGCATCTAAAATTATGCAAGATCGCGCCCATAATAATGAAAAAATCACCTGGGTTCTTAACAAAACCCCCGTTGAAATGGTTTCTGACGGCATGAAAATCTCTGGATTATCAGTGAGAGATAATGAAACAGGTGAAGAAGAATTAATTGAAACCGACGGTATTTTTGTTGCTATTGGACATAATCCAAATACCGAATTTTTAAAAGGAAAGCTGGATATGGATGAAAATGGCTATCTCTTAGTGGAACCTGGAACTACGAATACTAAAATTCCTGGTTTATTTGCATGTGGAGATGTTCAAGATCAGAAATACCGCCAAGCTATTACAGCAGCCGGAACAGGCTGTATGGCAGCTATGGACTCCGAACGATTCATAGAAGGAGAAGCAACTATGGATTGGAGTCAATCTTTGTAAGTCCATTTCATATAATTTTTATCATACGAGAGGGGAAAAAGTTATGAAAATTACCGAAGAAGCAAAACAAACGTTAACTACAATTATGGGAAAACGTGGAGTCGAGGGAATTCGCATACATTCTGCAGGCGCAGGTTGCTGTGGTCCACAGATAGGTTTATCCCTTGACCATCCAGAGAAGACGGATTTAATTAAGGAAATAAACGGTATTCGCGTCGCTATCGATGAACAAGTGAAAAGCTCCATTGATGCATTAACATTAGATAAAGATGGAGAGCAATTTGTGTTGTTAGGATTAGATAATTGCTGTTAACAAAAAGGTCTCTTCGGAGGCCTTTTTATGTCTCAATAAATTCTTCACCAAAGCTTACTACTTAAATTTCTCCCATGTTCAGGTTATTAAAAAAAAAATCAAAAAAATTTGATTAAATACTTGAAAATCAATTTAATTTGATTTATGATTAATACATCAAAAAAATTTGATTTATGATTGGAAGGATAAACATGATTCCAGTAAAAGTCGATTTACAAAGTACTTTTAAACACTACGAAAAAACATTTAAGGCTTTAGCAGACGAAAAAAGATTGCAACTACTTAATCTATTAGCTAATTCTCCAAATGATTCTATTTGTGTTTGTGACTTAGTGGATGAGATGGTGTTGGCTCAATCTAAACTTTCTTACCATATAAAGATTTTGCTACAGGCCAATTTGATAATTAAAGAAAAGAAGGGAACTTGGAGTTACTACTCCCTAAATCATAAAGAAATAAATAATGTTCTTTCGGAAGAACTGTGTTGCTTATTTCGCAAAACTAATGGCAATGCAATAGAACAAGCTTGTTCTTGTTCCAAGTAAATTTTAAGAGGAGAGATATACATGTTATCAAATTTACCTACTGTAGTTATTGGAGCAGGACCGGTAGGACTTGCGGCAGCTGCACATTTACACGGATATAACCAAAGTTTCCTTATCTTAGAGAAAGGGGCCAAAGCTGGAAGTAACATTCTTCAATGGGGGCACGTTCAATTATTTTCTCCTTGGGAATTTAACATTGATCAGGCTGCTAAGGAATTATTAAAGCAAACTCAATGGAAAGAACCAGAAGCTAATAAATTACCTACTGGTAAAGAACTAGTCAACGAATACTTAAAACCTTTATCAAACCTTCCCCAAATCAAAGAGAATATAATCTATAATGCCGAGGTTATCGATATAACGAAAAAAAACATCGATAAAATGAAATCTAATTTACGTGATCAAACACCATTTGTGTTATATGTAAAAGTAAATGGATCGATTGAAAAGATAGTAGCGAAAGCAGTTATAGATGCCAGTGGTACTTGGAACAATCCGAATCCTCCATCTGCAGATGGTATCTGGAAAAGTGAAGGATTACAGAAGAAGCTATATACGCATATTCCAGATATTGCTACAGAAACAGAAACTTTTAAAGATAAGCATGTTGCTGTTATTGGAAGTGGACATTCTGCATTAAATACGTTAATAGATCTGACCGAATTAAAAGCAGAATTTCCGAACACAAAAATCTCCTGGATTATTCGTAAACAGCAAGTAAATGAGGCTTTTGGAGGAGAAGAGAATGATGAGTTAGCAGCCAGAGGAGAGCTTGGCTCAAAAACTCATCAGCTTGTTGATAATGGTGTTGTGAAAGTGCAATCAGGATTTTATGTAGAAGAAATAACAGAACAAGTTGGATCTTTTGTCATTCATAGCAGTGATGGGATATCTATAAGTAACGTAGACGAAATTATTGTGAATACGGGCTCTAGACCTAATTTCTCGTTCTTAAAAGAATTAAGATTGGATGTAGACCCTATAGTTGAAAGCACAACAGAACTCGCTCCCCTTATAGACCCTAATCTTCATAGTTGTGGCACTGTTCGTCCACATGGGGAAAAAGAATTGCGTCAACCAGAACGAGGTTTCTATATGACAGGTGTAAAAAGTTATGGTCGTGCACCAACATTTTTAATGGTAACCGGTTATGAACAAGTTCGTTCTATTGTTGCTTTTCTTTCTGGAGACATTGAAGAAGCTACAAAAGTTAAGTTGAGGTTACCTGAAACAGGAGTATGCCAAGTTAATCCGGATCCAAAGAAATTACAAATAATTGGAGTGAATACTGGGGAAAGTAGCTGCGGAGATAGCAATTGCGGTTGTTAGTAGGACACAATTAATTGATCTAGAATCTTTCAAATTTGGGAGAGGTGACGTCTGTGATTTTAAGAACGGAAATCATTTATTCAAGAGAACTAAACAGTCGCAAAACCTGCTATGTTGGCTTGCCCGACGGGTATTATCAATCTGAAGAAAATTACCCGGTTATTTATTTGCTGCATGGGGGTTATGGTACGGAAACAGATTGGATTTCTAAAGGAAACGCAATCGAAACAACAGATTTTCTTTTTAGCCAATGTAAACTAAGAGAATCGATTATAGTTATGCCAAGTGACGGGGGATATGATATTGGTACCTTTTATGCGGATTGGTATGATGGATCCGGAAACTTTGAACAATATATGATTTTTGATTTAATACCTTCGATAGATCGTACATTTCGAACTCAAAAAACAAGAGAATCTAGAGTGATTGCTGGTTTGTCTATGGGGGGATACGGAGCATTTATGCTTTCATTGCGCCATCCCAATTTATTTGGAGCAGCAGCTAGCATGTCTGGTGCTGTAGGTAGTATTTCTGCAATGAGACCTTTTTTGCACGATCGAATCCTTGGTCCAATAGAGGGTTCACATGCGAAGAAATATAATTTACAGGTGCTTGCTGAACAAAGAATCAGCGAAAATATTTATCCGATTTTGTATTTTGACTGCGGCAAAGAGGATAATTACTTATATGAAGGTAACTTATGGTTTAAAAAGCAATTAGAAAAAATCAATTACCCTTTTAATTTTAATGCTTTTTCGGGTGGACACGACTGGGGATATTGGAGAATTCATTTGGAGGATGCATTAGTATCCTTTGAGGAATATTTTGATACTCCAAATAAATAAATGAGCATAAACTGTTCGGATGAAGACAGAATTCTTGTTGGATCCATGTTTCCTCCTGAAATTTTGAAACCAGTAATACTCAAACGGGGCGCTTATCTTGAATATTGCAATCCTTATTTCAAAATTAAATTAAAAGATAGGAGAAAAAGCATGTTAGAGGTTGTAAATATTAAACCAGAAATGACTTACGGTCTTAGACATAGTGTTCTACGTCCGCACCAAACAGTTGAAGAATGCAAATATGATACGGATCAAGAAGAGTATTCATTTCATGTAGGAGCATTCTATCAAGAGAGTCTTATAAGTGTTGCATCCTTCAATGTCGAAAAGAATCCTAATTTTCCTATTGAAAAACAATATCGCTTAAGGGCAATGGCAACACTTGAGGATTTTCGAAAGTTAGGGGCAGGAAAAGCAGTGGTTAACTACGCTGAAAATTTTATAAAAGAACAAGGCGTTGACCTTTTATGGTGCAAAGGAAGAACTTCAGTACAAAAATATTATAATAAACTTGGTTTTAAAAAACATGGTGAAGTATTTGACTATCCACCTATTGGTCCGCATATCATGATGTATAAAAAACTAACATAAACACTAAGTGTGAAATCACCTTAGAAATTACCTTTTTTCCTATTTCAATCTTTACTAGAAATCAAGTTTTTTACGTTAGATTACTTTAATATAAATATTTTGTGTGATTATTTTTTCAGCTAAAAGGTGCTTTTCTTCAATAACGGGCGCTATTGTGGAACAACATAAGTAGAAATGAAGGCTACATAAATTTAATGTGGATATAAAAAAAGGTGATTTTGAATTACCTTTTTTTACAATGCCGGATATCTCTTAGCATAAGGAAATCTGGCTTTTATGTTCCTAAATACTATCTTAGTGAGAGTCAAACGTCAAAATGCTGGTGTTACCTATTAATTTCATTTGCTCTCTCATCATATTCTTTTTTTCTAGCCTTTTTTTCTGCACATATACGTTGTATATCTTTTTTCATTTGTTTAACTTCACGAAAAATTTCTTCCAAACTTCCTTAGATTCTTCATCAGTGAATATTTGCATATACACTTTGACTCTCTTACCCAATAAATAAGTAAGAAGAAGAAGGAATATAACAGCTATAATATTCTGCTGTAGATTTCCTTCTTCAAATAAAACATCCATTATCTTGTACGCCCTTTAACCATAGCTAATCGTGAAACAAACTTTCCTCCATTAATTGTTGCACCACTTGAACCAGTTGCATACCACATGTGACGGGTAACACTTGGGCCACGAATTAGTAATACTCCAAAACCGATTAACAACATGAAGTTCCACCAAGTCAATTCCATTGTTATAATCTGTACCATGGCTACCATTAATGCCATTTGTAAAATGATGGTTGTGATCTGGGATAAAACTTCTCGCCACCACACCGACATATAATTATTTTCATCAGCGCAAATAGAAACTGCTGCAAAAACAGAAAGTAGCTCAAGTAAAATTAGGTCAGCATGATAAATGCACATTTTAATTGCAAAAGCGATAAACGAAACCAACAAAAACCCTAGTAGCACAAGAAATACAAATCCATCACCAATCATGTCCCCAATACTTCCTTTGTGAAGAAAATCCATAATACCATTTGTTGTATACCTACCTAACTTATCAAACATCCACGTTCCTAACGGAGAAACAAATCCTAAAACCAATAACGTTAGTATAGCGGGTAATATCGCAACCATTGCGGAACCTAAAATAGCACGAACGATAATATCTGATAACCCTACCTGAGCACTTCTCCCCGTTCCAGCTGTTTGGATCATATGCATAATAACTTTATATAAACAAATACAAAGCATCAATGTACCACCAAATGCTATAAATATCGGGAACAAATCTTCCAAGAATCCAGTTAAACCTTTATGGGTAAATATAAGATTGCTTAAGGCATTAAATACAAAGTCCATCAACTCTGTTATTAAGTTTCTAAAAAACTCTTTGATATTCTCTGTTATATCAAACATGAATTAAGCCCCCTTTCGTTAATTTACCTTGTTTATCTTCCATTCTCCGTCCTTAATGACCATTTCAACTTTTAACAAGCTATCTTTAGCTGACATTTGATTTGTTTTTAAACCTAGTGTAACCGTTTCATTTTCTTCATTTACTTTATGATTATTTATAGAATAATCATTGTAAAAAACAGTTTTACCGCTTTTAATATCTTCCAATAGGAAAAACAGAACCCTGTTACGAATTGTATCGTTTTCTCTATTTTTAAGAGCTTGATTTATTTTTTCACTGTATTTTTTTGTGAAGAATTCTTTCATATTTTCATTTATCATCTTTTTAATATCTTCATTTTTTAATGTTGTAAGTTCTTCTTCATTTTCATAAAGAGCAAAAAATTCTTTTAATCTTTCTTTACTATCTTCCGCAGCAGTATCAGGAGTGAATCCTCCACTACCTCCACATGCTGTGAGTAATAAAATGCTTAACATTACTACTGGAAACCACTTTTTCATTCGTAACCACTCCTTCTATTTAATTATTAAAGAATCCTGCTGCTGCATCATCTTGGGAAGCATGCACTTTTTCTCTTTTTTCCTTTTGTCGTTCTTCAAATTTATTTATTTTATCCTGATAAGCATTTAATACTTCTTGATCCGGATTACTTGTATAGTTCATTTGGCTAACCGTAAACTTCCCCACTTCATTTGATTTCGGAATTAATCCTGGGAACAATTTAAATTGATATGACTTTTTAGCAATAATGGGATTCTTACCCGTAATAATGACAATACTGTCATTCGTGTTCATCGTAAGTATTTCGTCTAAGTTTTTTAATTTCCTTCCTGTATAAGAAAAGCTTTCAGATGCAGAATTGCTTTCATTTTTCCCTCTATTTTTTGATGTTGATCCTGTTTCAACCTTAACGGTTGCATCTCCTAATTGCTTCATGAAATATTCAGCACTTGTTGTATTTACGTTCCCTAAACAGATACGTACAGCGCAGTTTCCCATAATCGATTCTGCTTTCTCCCTTCCATACATCGCTTGGATTTGTGTAATGTTTTGCAGGATTGTAGCAACTCCGATTCCATATCCCCTACATGTAGCAAGGAAGATCTCATAGTTATTAAATCTACCTAGGTTTGGAAATTCGTCTAAGATGAAATAAACAGGTTGAGGTAGTCTTGCATGATTCTGATCACCGATTCGATATAGCTCGGTAAACATTTGTTTGAAAAAGAGATTAATTAATCCTTCCCATGTATCATCCATGACTGGAATTAAAACATATAAAACAATTTTCTTTCGGCCAACATCACCTAAAAAAAAATCAGAAAAAGAAGTAAAGGACGAAACTTCATCATCAATGAAGTCCGCTATAGTAGTAAGTAATGACATGATGATGGAACCTTGCATTTCCCCTTTTGACTTTTTATATCCTAGTTCATAAGCACGTCTAGCAGGGTGACCTCGATCGAGCAACATAAACTGATCGTCTAATTCACTTTCGCCTTCTTTGTTTTTTACAGGATCAAACTCTTGGAGAAAGTCTAAAACGCCTGCCATGTTTTGTGAATCAGGTTTCATTTCATGTACAGAATATAATATTAAAGCTCTGAGTAAAGCTAACTGCGTATTGTACCAAATATCTTTTGTGTTCGTATCGTTTTTGGAGGCAACAACACTATTCGCAACAGTTGAAGCCTCTTTGTTTTTAGTGACATAGTCAAAGGGATTGTAACGATCACTATTTTCCATATTTTTAAAATTGATCACTCGTACCTCATAACCTTGTTTTCGTTTAATTTCTGCTGTTTCTTCATACACTTCACCTTTTGGATCGGTTACAACAATGGAACATTCTCTTTCATTTAATACATTGGTCATTACATAGCTTTGTGTTTTATACGATCCAGGGCCACCAACGACTAAGTGATTTCGATTGGCTGCTTTACTATCCGTTGGCTGTATTAAAAGCTTTTTGTCAAACTCACCTAGTATAATTCCGTTCGTTTTCATTTCTGCCATGTTGAGATTCCCCTTCCTCCATTAATTGTAGCAATTCGTCAAAAGCATCTTGATGTTTACATCCAATGAACTCACCTTTATGGAATATCTCTTTCGGTTTTCCAAATCGTGCTGAACCATGGCTTTGTTCTTTTTCATCTACTTCCCACCCTTCTTTTGTTTGCCCTAAACGATAGGCAAGAAAGATAGAATAGAAAAATGCAGCAACTGATAAAAAATAAAAAATAGGATTCTTTGCATCTATTAATGTATTAATGGTGTCAAACGGGTGAAGCAAAATGGTTAAACTTTCATCCTTTATTGCATCAAGAGAAAACGATTTTATATTATCTGCTAAAAATGGAATAAGGGTTGCAATTTGTAAGGTAAGGAGAAGCGTAATAACAAAGGTGACAATAAATATAAGGATTCTTTGTATTTTCATTGTTGTTCTCCTTTCTAGCTCTGACTTAATGGATTAATAAATCCATAGGATTCAAGACTTGTAATCAGATAACCACCCCTTTTTTCTTCTATGTCGATTCTAAATAATTGATTACGTTTACTTGGTTCACTTCCCTCAATCTTATAGCTACTAGTCATGTAAACCAATGCGTCTGTTACACCTTTTCCAGAAGATGGTGTGATATACATTTTAATACCATTTACGTTGTTTTTGAATTTCATCTTCGGAACATCTGTCCCCATCATGCCCTGGATGTTGTGTAGAATATCCTCCTTCACCATTCCCTTTGCTACATCAAAACGAGATTGATAATCTTCATTTGTATAATCGAACAATATCCTAAACACTTCTTTGGTAAAATCTATTTCAGTTTGAGCCGCCTGTATATCTTTACTATTTTCATTGCTTGTTTTTGTTTGTTCTTGTATAGCCATTACACTTTCAACTTGTTTCGACTTTTGCTTATCCGTTGTTGTTTCTGGTTCATTTTGCATGGTTAAAGCACCAACATATAAAAGGATAAAAACGATATTTGAAAGAATTAATCCTCCTATCAAGAAGTACTTTTTCATGTTGTTCACTTCCTTTTATTCGAAATTTGCAACCCGTCCAAAACCTACAAAGTGCTTCGCCCAATAATCACTATAAATGTTTGTAAAACCAACTCCTGAACCATTCGCATTAAACATGCGATTTCCACCTACGTAAATACCAACGTGTGTGATTCGTTTATGTGTATCATACGTGCCTTCAAAAAACACTAAATCACCAGGTTTGGCTTCTGCGATAGATATTTTTTGACTAGCATCGAATTGCCCTTGTGCGGTTCGTGGAAGGTTGATGCCGACCTGTCTAAACGACCACATCATGAGTCCTGAACAATCAAACCCTACCGAAGGATGATCACCTGTCCAAACGTATGGATCACCTTCAAATTGCATCATAATATCAAGTATTTCTTGTAATGCTTCATTATCTGCTAAAGCGATATCTACGTTTCCTTGCTGTGTTCCGCCACTTAACTTTGTCATAACGTGTTCTACATAATGAATATCACCATAACTATCCCATCCCAACTTTGCTGCTTGTTGATTAGCGAATTGCTCCGCAAGCCCAACAGAATGTTTTCCGCCATGCTCTGCAACAAAATGAATATAACCTGTACCAAAATTATACGCTTGAACAATCGTATAGAAATCAACCCCTGCATCTTCCCCCGTTTGAAGTAGAGTCTTAAAATAATGAACACCTACTTCAATACTTCTGGCAGGGTCTTGGATGGCATTTGGCGGTAATCCCAATGACTCCGATGCTTGCATAACATCTAAGGTATCAGAAGAGCCAAGTTCCTGATAAATCAAAGCTAAAAGAAACTCTGTATATTTTTCGATACCTTCTCTTTCGGTATAATGACCTAAAAGATCTCTCCATTTTGCAATATAATCAGGTACTTGCGCTTTCCCATCTATCGTTCCCATAGAACCAGGGAAAGTACCTATTTCTTCTCTATCTGCGCTTTGTAAACCTAATACTGCAGAAACGAGCAACAGGATGAGAATAAGAAACCCATACATAACTTTTTTCCAATGTTTCTTTGCAAGCATGACTCCTTTTGCGGTAGCTACCGTGGCTGTAGCTGACAATATATTCACCTTCTTTATTGTTTAATTATCCTTTCAACTTTTTTAATTGTTCTTCAGCTTTCTTTAATTCTTCATCAATTTTTTTCTTTTTCTCATCATCATCTGTTTCTTCTTTTCTCTTTTGTAGTTCCTTTATTTTCTTCTCAAGGTTCCCTATTTTTTCTTGTTTAGCTTTCGCTTTCTTTTTCTCCTCAATTAAGGTCGTAAGTTCTTCATCTTCGAATTTTTTTGCTAGATATTGGGCTGCATGTAAATCATCATGTTGAATAAATGCTCTCCCCATTCGATTTGCTAATGCAGGATCGGTAATAAAGCTTTTTCTGCCTTCTAATGTTGCTTCATCATAGGAAACAATCGCTTTTTCATCAGCTAGTTGAAGATTATCTTCTAATTGTAAATCTAGTATTTGTTCTTTTTGATCTTTTTCGTATAATAGAGAAATAACCTTTTCTACTGCTTGGTTGGTCGGAGAATAGGTTAGTGCCCACTGATATTGATCATGTTTTAGAAGGAAATCGGTAATTTCTTCTTTACCTTTTTGCATCTCTTCCATATAAGAAACAGCCTTTTGATAGTTACCTTCCTCTACAGCATGAACTTTATCGATTTTTAATTCTTTCATTTCTAGCTTCTGGTTGTATTCTTTTGCAAGTGCTACTTGTTGGGATTGATTAATGAAGTATCCACCTACCGCCCCTAAACAAAAAACTAGAAATGCAGTAACTAATACCGCATAGAATTTATTTTTTGCCTTCCTTTCAATGGACACAATGTCTTGAAAGTATTGATACTGTGTATATTCATAGCTATCTTGAAGATCTCGTTGCAACCCTTTAAGGGTTTCTGTTTCTTCTATGGTTTTAATTATTTTTGTGATTTGACCTTGTTCCCTACTAGAATGAAAGACTTTTTTAGGTTTATATGCTTTTACACCATGGCGTAAAAATGCTTCATAAGACTGGCATGAAATAAGCGAATAAGCCAAAGCTTTGTATTGTTCTAGAAATGATTGTTCCTGGTTATCCGCCATATGAAAGACATCCGTATATGCGAAACGAACACTTGTCATTGGTCGAAAGAAAACGGTACTTGGATGAAGCGAAACCCAATCCTCGTTATATAATGGATCCATTTCCAACACTTTTTTTACAGCTGCAATTCGAACCGGTAACGTTTCATTTTTCACTTGCTCTAAACTAATAAAATCTTCTGGAACCTCATAAGTTAAATGAATTCTTCCATTTTGTTTTTGGATCTCTTTTAGGAACAGCACATCTTTTTCCTGATTATGAATTGTCTGTAATTGGTTTAATTTTATTTCATCAAATGTGTTTGAATTTTTTTCGGTTAATTGAATGTGAACACTCTCTTTCGAATGTTTAATACTTCCAAACCCAAGGTTGTGTATTTTCATTTTCTTTCCTCCTTCTCATTTACGACATGGAATATTCTTTTGCTTCCTCGATCTCTGCTTTCGTCATCATTATTTCTTTCTCATATTCAGGTATAATGGTTGCTGAAATCTCATATTGTTTTTCATATCGCTTTTGATTCCAAAGTCGCAATTCTTCTTTCGTTAGTTGTACTTTCATGAAAGCACGATTGGAACCATGAATATAGAGGGCTTCCCCTTGACGTTTTGCCCGTAATAACTTTTGTTCTTCTTCCGAAAAATTTTCTTTTAACCGTTTCATCAATTCGTCAACTCCACTATTATCTAAACCAAAAAATACTTTTGTAAAACTATTTCCGATAATAGCTGGTCCCAAATTATCTGCTGCATCTAGTACGTCTTGAATTTGCTGTGTTCCTGCGATTGCCCCTGCGTTATATTTTCGAAATCGTTTATATGCATCATAGAAGAAACGCATAGAATCAGGGTTTTTCGATAAAAAGTGAAATTCATCAATAAAACAGTAAACAACTTCATCTTTGTTTTTCGTAATTTCATCCCACAAAAATGAAAATGTGTTTAAATATGCTGCGGCTTGGACATCAATTTCATTTTGTAATTGAAACAAGTTAAAACTGACAATTTGATTATCCAGACTGACGTTGGTATGTCCGTTGAATATGGTATTGGAACCTGTACAGTAACTTTCTAAAATGAAATAAAAATCTTTCACTCTTTCGAAACGTTCTTCATCAGTCTCTTTTAGTTGCTCTAACTGGCTGTATAAATCAGATAAAACCGGAAATTTATTTGACGGAATTACTTCAATCGTTTCATAGTTGAAAATTCCGTGTTGTTTATAGGTATCATGAAGAACTTTATCTAAAATAGATTTTTCAACCTGGGTTAAATCCGGCTTGATTACATTGAAAAAAGTTTTCAATCGTTGGATTTTATTTTTAATCAGGTACTCCACTGATTCATCCGTTTCTTCATTTCCAGTATCTGAACTAAAAATCTCAAATGGATTGATCTTGGTAGTAGAATTAGATGATAAATGAATAACTTGCCCACCTAATGCCTCAACAATAGAAGAATACTCATTTTCAGGGTCAATGATAAAAGAGCGAAACCCCATTGCAAATGTTCGCATAATTTTTTGTACAATGTACGTTGTTTTCCCAACACCTGATGTACCAACGATGACCATGTTTTGATTCAGGACCTTTTCTTCATTTAAAAAGTTAACCCCAATCAACGAACCTGTTTCCCGATTTACGCCTTCAATTTGGGCTGTTGGAGATAAATCTAGTATCTCTGCATCGTCAAAAGGCATAAATGATGATGCAGCTTCGGTGTTACTTAATCGTGATGTATAATCCTTCAATAAATTTTGATGAATCGGTAATGCTGACCAAAACGCTTGATGCATTCCTTTACTTGGGGTTAATTGTTTCAACCCTAATTTGGTAAGTGTTTTTTCGATGTTGTCATTTAAATTATCTAGTTCTTCTATGCTTCTCGCTTGCAGGAAAATATAGGTGAATTGTTCGATGTACGTTGTTTGAGAGCCTAAATATTTGTCTAGTTCACTGTTTGCAGAATCGATTCCTTTTTTTAATTGCTTTTTAAGATAAGGATCAACACTTTTTTCCATTTCTACGGTCTTGTTTTTAATCAGTTCGTTATAATGGTGAACCATTTTTGAATCGTCTGCTGATTGTAAATGCTGTGAAATCGTGATGTTTCCCTTTTTTCGCTTTAATTCTTCCAACCAGTTCCCTTGCTGTTCGGAGGGGTAGCCTGTTATGGCTAGTATGCGAATAAAATTACTTCCAGCTTCAATATGATCCGGCTTTTCTTCCCAGGAAAAGGGATAGATGTCATCGAGTGACTCTGTATCGATTACTTCGTTTATTTTTTCTGTTGATACAGTATCAGAAGTTGAAAGCATATCGATTTCTTTGGGTTTGTTTTGTGTTTTAGAAAAAGGCAGTAATAATGAACGAATAACGGACATATCTTTCACTCCTTTCTGTCTTATCTGTGATTAAAATTCATAAACCAATATAATATATCTTTGTACTCCCTTGCGTTTAACCTTCGTACCATTACATCGTAATCAATAAATGTGCTTTCTAATGACCGTTTCAATTCCTCTACCTTTTCATCTAAATTTTTGGCGGCCATTTCTAAGGACTCAATCGCTTCACCTTTTATTTTTTCACTAATCACGATGATATGTTTTTTCGTTGTCATTTCTGATTTATCCCTAAAATGCTCGTAATGCTCGATATAAGAACTAATCAGATGTTGTTTGATTTGATCGTTTTCTTCTTGCGCTTTTAACAAGCGACTTTTCCATGCGGTTAAGTATGGCTTCCAGTCAACCGGAACCGTCATATCTAACGTTTGGATAGAAGTATTCGTAGAGTTACCTGAAAAATGACTGGTTAAAAACGATGCATAATCATCAAATATATTCGTTTGTTCATACTCATTAAATAGTTCCATGTTAATACCCGTTGACGACAATGCAGCAACCAAATGATTATTGTCTAGTAGCACATACTCTAAATATTGTGCTTTGAGTAAGGACATATCCTGTATCGATTGGACGTTCCCTTGTTGCCTGTTTTTCTCATGTTCATGTAAGGATAACGAATAGGGTTTATCTTTTGTCTTTTGATTAAACATGGCATCACCTTATTTCAAAAAATGATTTTTTGTTCTTGTTTTAATGTAATACAGTTTTTGGCGATTTTTATATTCTTGTTGATACTTCAACCACTTTAAAATGGTAATGTTTTGGCGTTCTGTTATAGGTTTTGCTATAACAATCGCTAAACCAATGAACGCTATTAAAACACCAATGATAAGACGTATTACAACCAATAAAACGGTATATGGGGGAATTAAAACAACCCCTACTCCAATCAGTACAAATGGTAGAATAATAAACACAAAGCTTTTTAAAGAAATACCATTTGCAATGTTATAATCCGATTGAATATCCTCTGGAAACGTAAATCGTTTTCCTTTTTTATTTTCCATATTGATCAATCCTTTTTATGTGAAAAGTTGATAAATCCAAGGAAGTACCCAAACTAATGCTGCTCCCATTGCTACAGCTCCACCTACTCGACCAACTGCACGAAATATTTCATCTTTCTCATGTGGGTTCTTCAATTTGTGCATCCCTGAAATGATAATATACATGGCTACAATAATTCCTACCGTTACCACAAGACCAGTTAAAATTGTTTGAATAGATGTTAAAGCTGTATCAAGCCTCGCTCCAATTCCAGCTGTTGAATATAAAAAGTTCATACCTTATTCCTCCTTTTGTTTTTTACGTTTTAATGAAAGGGTTTGACTATATTCTTTCTTTTGAGAATGAAATTCTTTTAACCTCTTATTTAATTCTTTCTCAGATAAATAGTTTGTTAGTTTATTCATGCTTCCGTTGCCATTTATTTTCCCTAAGTAATTTCCTTCTTCTGTTTCGATAGCATGAACTTGATTTTTATATCTTTCGACTGCCTTATGTGTGGTTATGCCAAAAAGCTCAAACATTCCTTCTAGGATGGATGAACCTGCAAATTTAACTTCAGTTACCCCACGTTTCATTTTCAACGTAGTTTCTTTTAATTCTGGCATAGAAACACTATCTAATTCTTTTATCTCCTTTAGTGATGCACCTTTATTTAATAGGTGTCTTTCTAACTTTCCTTTGCTAATATCAACATTACTTTCCGCCTTTTGTTCCATTACTTCTCTACGTAACACTTGAATGGGTCTTCCATGGGTTACTGGCCACTGTTCTTTTTCTTTTTCAGATAAAGAATGAAACGTTTCGTATAAAATAGCTTTTTGCTTCACTTTATCCGTTAAAATCTTTTGAGAAAGGAATCGTTCATAAGAATGTTTTTCATCTGTCCGTATAGTTATGTGATCACCCCCTAATAATATAAATATAAAACAATAATATGATCTATATTTATATTTTACCATAAACTGGTTTTTATATCCAGTTTTTAAAAAAGTTTATTAATGTGTTTTCTAAATACGCAGCCATACTTATATTATTAATAGTTGCTTGTTTTTTTAAATAACTTTTCAAAGGGGGAGAAATGCGAACACCTAATTGCGAACCCTCCTCCTTAAGAGGTGATTTTTTCGTTAACGCACTATCATTTCTATTCCACTCTATTAACAAGGCAATATTCACAAGACCAGTTATATTTATATTTGTTTGAGAAAATGCTTTTTTTAATGTTTCTTTTGTAGAATTAGATATATAAAAATTAGATAACTTTACATCACTTCGTTCTATCCTCTCAAAACCCTCCCACAACTTGTCCATCTCATGAACAGATTCTTTCAACACATACCCCAGGAAATATGCCAACGATAGGTCATAGCGAACTTGCATCGAAAAATAATCTCGCAATGGATCTGAAATAGGAATTGTAGCTTTTTCTGTTGTCACATTTTGTGATACAAATGTATCTATTCTTTGTTTTGGAACGTTTACCGGTTTATTCATCATGTAATATAAATGGATTAAGACAATCGTTCGTTGCGATACCCCGAACGCATCCCCTCTCCTTTTAAGTATGTTTTGTGTCGTTTCTCCTATAGGTATAGTTAGTCTCATTTCTTGCACCTCCTCCAAGTATTTTAAATGGTTTTCAAAATGCATGCTACTACTATAGGAGGGTTAACGACTCATTCCTTTATGTGATTGTTGGTTTTGTAATCGTCTCATTTCCTGCACTTTTTCTCGTTCCGCATAATTCGCTTGTTTTAATGTTTTTTGCACGGTACTTTCAGCTGCTTGAACCATACTAGAAAGCGAGCTGACTGGTCGGGTATTATTAAATGAAATATAGTTTTCATGTTCTTCTTCATAAGCAGAAAGTATATCTTCTAGTTTTGCTTGTGTTCCTGTGCTTAAATCTTTGGTATCTAAGCACTCTGCAATAAAGAAATGTTGGATGGATGCACTTCCTGATAAAATATCTGCAAACCGTGTTTCTGTATCAAGTTCAGGCGTTTTACGTTCGTTTTGATAATCATGCAGCAAGTCAATGATTTGTTCTTTTTCATCTGTCGTAAACCGGAATAAATCAACCTGATCGTGATTACCAGTTAACGAAACAGGTTTCTTAAAGTACTCACTAAATCCAACGGCTAGTTCCTTTTCGTTAATAGTCATATGTTTTCCAACATCTTTTCCATACAGCTTTTCAAGTTGTTCTTCATAATGTTTCCCCAGGAACGTTAAAGCATGCCCTGTTGCTTGTTTCATTTTAAACGTCTTTTCAATTTCATTTTGTAAACCTATCTCTAAGCGATTGAATGTTTCCGGTTTATTAAAATCAACTCGGTGCACTCGCACAAGTTGATCAAAATGATTGGTAAGAGAATCATTCTGTTCTGCAATGCTGTTATAAGAATAATGTCTGTTCTGGATAAGCTTTGATAATTCATGATTTACTTCTTCCTGTTCCCCTTCAAGTAAAATCCCCTTCGCTTGATCAACTTCAAATATGGTATTTACTGATACCGCTATATCCACCATATATTTCTTAGAAAATGCACTATATTGTTCTGCTTCGATGGATGGATAATGTTTTTCGATAAAGCGATTAGCTTCTTTTGTTAAAATGTCATCCATTGTATGTAATTTTTCTTTTATGCCATTGATATTTTGAAGTGATTTTTCCTTTTCCTTTGGATTATCACTTTTCGTAATGGTTGAATATTGCCACCGTTCAAGCATTTTTTCTTTTTCATTAATATTTCGGAATGTCACAAACATTTTTAGGCTTTTAGCTGCTTTTGAAATCTCTTTCTTTTCAGCTGGTGAAAAGCTTCTTGCAATCGATTCTGTCTTTTCCATTCGCTGTTTTTCTTGTTTGAATTGGTTTAAACTTTTCACCTTTTGATTGTAGGTTTTTATTTCCTTATTCATCGAAATACGATCTGATCTATCTCCCATTTTTCTAGCTGTCTGCCCTTCATGAATAGTAGGCGCTTCTTGTTTATTTAGGTCTTTATGGGATAGATGGGAAATACGTTGTTCAAAACCATTTCGTTCCAATGAATCGTTTGCATAATCTGCCCAATCTTTTCTCCATTTCGTAAATGTGTCTCGATCTGCCCAGTTGTTTTTATTAATCCGTTTTTCCTTACCATTTTCTAATTTTACTTTTGACGCTTTAGCATCCCATTCTCCATTTTCTTTAAAACCCCTGGTTGTTAACATCACATGAAAATGTGGGTTATTTACATCATCGCGGTGAATGGATACATCCGTAACCATCCCATCGTTAACAAAAGTGTCTCGGCAAAAACGTTTTGTTAATTCATTTTGTTCTTTGTTTGATAATTCAACAGGTAATGCAATATTCACTTCTCTGCATAATTGGGAGTTTTTTTGTTTCTCAATCTTTTCTACTTCATTCCACAATCGCTCACGATCATTAGCCCAATCCGGCGCATTTTTAGGAGTTAAAATAAATGATTCAGGTTGAACTAATCGTTTGTAATCATTTGTTTTGTTGTATCGTTCACTATATAACTTCTCTCCACTTCTATATGCAGCTGCTGCGGTTACTGATTGTCCTTTCCCTCTGGAAATCATTTGACCTGAAAAATGATAGATTGCCATGATTGAACCTCCTTTCTTTAGATGAACATGAGCGAAGCGAATTTTTCCGCAAAATCATTTGAAGGCGACAGCCTTCTTGAACGACAAGTTCAACGCAATATGGCGCACCGTTTCTAAACGGTGCATAAGTGCGCCCTTCGTTCCCTTAAACTTGGGAACTATTATATCATTAATTGGGAAACTTTACAATTGTAGGAATGTTATGCCATAATAAAAGGAAATAAAAACCAAGAAGGGATGAAAGATTTGATGGTAAATAAAATTAAGACAAAGCAAGAACAAATCGCAGAACTTCAAAAGCAGATCAAAGAGGAAAAAACTAAAGTGGAAACGAAAATTGGCAAACAATTTTTAAAAACATTTCAATTAAATTATGAAGATGAAAAAGAAGCATTGGAATTGATTAAATCATTATATGAAAAACAGCAGAGTAAGAATGAAAATGATAAATATAATGCCGAGCCTATGTCTAGCAATGTATAGGGTGATTAGATGAGTAAAATTGATCGTATCCAATCAAAAATCAATAACCTGGAATTAGAAATTAATCGTGACAATTTCAAAGAAAGAAAACAACGAACAAGAAGACTGATTCAAAAAGGCGGTTTACTGGAAAAGTATTTTGATTGTGATCATTTATCCGTCGAAGATACAGAGGAACTATTAAAGATTTTTTCTAACTATGTAAATGCAAACAAACCTGAAAAACTAAAAAAAGAACTCTAATTATTTGTTAGATTTCTTTTTTTAGTTTTTATTTTCAATGTTTATACAACTAACGCACCAGTTTGTTGTATAAACATTTTTGTGTTTTCACCTTTCACTTATTTTTGTTTGCTTTTTTTGTTTTTAATTTTTCTACAAACGCATCGAGTTCTTTTTTATTGTTTGTTTTAAATACAATTCCTTTATCATCCGTAATGATATATGTTGGCTCATTTTCATATAACCCTAACAGTTCTTTCTTATTTTTAACACCACCGAGAATATGCGTCATTAATACTTTTTGAAAATGGAAATTTTCATTGGAACCCATATAGGCTTCATGTACTCCTTTTTCATTCGGTGTTAGATTGTAAATGTAAAGCCCATAGTATCCTTCATCCACTGTCATTTCCGCAACAATTTCCTTTTTTGTATAAGGTACAACTGTTACCTTCTCTGTCTTATAGGTGGGGAGTTTTCCGTGGTTTTCAAAAAAAACATCAGTAGTAACTAATTCTTTTTCGTAGTTTCCTTGAATTTCAATGGTTACTTTTTGTCCTTGTTTCAAATCTTCAAAGGAGTCGACTTCACCCTTTATGTTCGTTTGTTTGTTTATCTGAACGAGGAATGCTTCGATGAATTTGTCATCCTCACCATAATCCATTCTTTGTGTTTGTTTTTCCGTTAATGTATCACCTACATAAACAACAAATGTTTTTTCCTCATTACTAATGTCAAATATTTTTCCTTCGATTGAAACTGTCTCGTTGTTTGCACATCCTGTTAACAACAAAACTGTAACCATAATAAACCCAACATAAACCTTCATAAAATCCTCCAAATAAAATTCCATTCTCTTTTGTTCTTAAACAATCCTGCTCCTTTACTTCAATAAGAAAGAACTATTCTCCTTCTTGAAGAATAGCCCCGTTACTTTAATAATAATATTTAAGTTTATTTCTCTTTTATAAAATAAAACCCTTGTCCATTTTCTTGGGGTACAAATCCTGATAAAGCTGATGAATCCTCTACTCTATTTTGTTCTTCTGCTGTTATAACTGTTTTAAAGTCTTTAGCTTCAATAACCTTATTTTCACGTACTTCTTGTTCCTCTACTGTTACAACTCTAGTTTTATCTCCATCGCTAACATCAACTTGTCCTTTTGCTAATACATCTGTAAATCCAATCGATAGTGCAAGAACTCCTATAAAACCATAAATCAATAATAAAACCTTCTTCTACATTACTGCTGCGTTATTTTATACGCCTGAAAGTTATTTAAAGGGCGTATAAATGGTTATCTTTGGTTTTGATAGCCATTTACTCTATTAATATAGTAATAGCTGTTTAAACCCTATTATCTTGCTAATTAGGTGTATTGATAGACTATTTTTAAAAAACCATCTTAATTATGAGCATTTTGTATATCTTCCATCGCTTGATTTTCTTCATTATTCTGCCTTTTATAATGTAGGGTCCATTGCACCCAGGTTGTGATGAGACCTTCCATATTATCAATAGGTCTACTAACTTCTGTATACATTTTCTTTATTGTTTTGGTATATTCGATATCATTTAAATAATAAATATCTTCCCTTGTGCAATTTGGTTTTATGTAATTGGTATAAGTGTTGTAAAAGTATTCAATTTCAATTAGATCAAATGTATGGTCATTGACCAAAACCTTACCCTTATCCGAAAAGAACTTTTTAAGCGACATTGGTATTTTCATTTCCCAAATATATTTATTTGTTTGGTTTAGGTTTAGATCACTAGAATCAGTATCACTAGAATCAGTATCACTAGAATCAGTATCATTACCGTCTTGTTTTGGGATTTCTAGTTGTCCGTATTTAGGATTTCTAGACGTCTTATTATGAGATTTCTTGAAATCCTGTTTTGGGACTTCTCTACTCTCAGATGGGGTTTCATTATTATTTTCTTCGTTTTTAATTTTATAAATATCACTTTCTGTGACGTTTGGCTTTTTAAGATACAATTTATTTGGTTTACCTTGTCCTAACCTTGTTTGTTCAAAAAGTTCATTTCCAATTAGTTCTTGTTTTATTTTTTGTAGCTTTGTATTTCCTACATTTAAAATTTGTTTTAAGTTTTCGTTAGTATATATAAAATAAATATTTCCATTTTGATCATACCAGCCATTCTTTACAGAAAGTGTAAATCTATCTCGTAAGATCGCCCAAGCAATTTTAGAATCATTACTCATTTTTATGTAATTTTCGTTTGTGAAAAAAACCTTTGGTAGTTGATAGTGTTTTAATCTGTACTCCTCGTAAATATTGTAGTAATTATTTACGTTTTCACTCTCCATAATAAAAAACCTCCGTTTTTTCCCATACCTTGCTTGAAATTTAGTAAGGAAAAACAGAGGTTTGTATCTTTACTTTTATATATATAGTTGATATAATTTGTTCAACGTAATATCTTTAATAAAGATTCTCTGTTTATTCCTTTTGGTCGAGGCAGCAGGGAATTTTTCATGTCTATTTTTAATTATCAAAATATTATTTTTAAACTATTTAAATTCTATCAGTTTGCTTATAATTTGACAACTTTTGCTAATATATTCACGCTTCTGTATTGCTGTTAAACTGTAATTATGTAAATACAGTTATACATAATTACAGTTTAATTTTCTTCTTTATCCATATATTCATTGAGTGCCTTTTCTACTACTTCTAGCATAGAACAATCATGCATTACCGCAAATACACCTAACCTTTTATGGAGATCTGCATTTAATTCAAATGTGGCTTTTTTTATTTTTCTTATAGATGCAGAATCCTGTATACCTGTATTTACAGTTTGTTTTTCCTGGTCTATCATTTGATTTATTACATCCGAATTGCCTTTTTTTTCAGGTGCTTTATTTGGGTTCCTTGAGTATTTATCTTTTAATGACACGATTTAACAACTCCTCTATAAAATCGTTGTGAATGGTAGTGGCTTGTTTGATCTCTGGATTATCATAAAAACCATATACAGATAATCTACCAATTGCTGCTCTCCGTGCAATAACAGTTTCAAATACTAAATCAGCATATTCCTCGTTAATCAGCTCTAATAATTCTTTACTATCGGTACGTCTTGCATCTGATAATGTAGCTAAAATACCAGCGATTTTTAAATGCGGATTTCCATTTTTTCTAGCACCTTCTATGGATTCCATAAAACGAGGGATCGCATTAAAACTAAATTTTGCTGTTTCAAACATAATAACTACATAATCACTAGCTATCAATGCGTTGACAGTTTGTATGCTTAAATTCGGAGGTGTATCAATTAAGATGAAATCATACTCATCTTTAGCTGATTCAATAGCATTTTTAAGTAAGAAAGATTTTGTTATCGGTCCTTTATAATCTGCAATTAAAACTAAATAATCATCAGCAGCAACATAATGTAACTTATCAGAAGCCACTTTAATATAAGGATTTATACTTCCAGCTTCCATCGCTTCCTTAACTGTATCTTGATAAAATGGTTCAAGATCATCAAATCCACTCACTAATTGTGTTAAATTACCTTGACTATCCATATCAATTGCTAATACTTTATATCCCATCTCACTTAAAAGAAACGCACTAAGTCCACAAGTGGTTGTTTTTCCGACTCCGCCTTTTTGTAACGAATATGTAATGATAGTTGCAGTCATTTTTAAACCTCCCTTTAAATTTTAAATACATGAAGATGTAAATGCAGTAATACAAATATACAGCAATACAGGTCAATTGACTAATTATTAATTTTAAGCTTTTCCATTAGGTATCAGTGAAACTTCCTGTTTAACAAATTTATTACTTGTCATTTAAACCTTCCCCTCAAGAGTAAAATACATAAAACTGCAAATACAGGTTTATGTAAAAGTGTGTTACTGGTATTACAGGAATAAGGGGTGGATGCAAGTCCACCTTAAAAAGTCACTTGTTTCTATTCTCTTTATAAAATTCCCATGCTTCCTCGATAAGTTCACGCATTTCTTTGCCTTCAGTTGCAGCAGTCACTTTAATATCGTAATGAACGTTTGGCGCAACTTTAATTTGTTTGTTTGGTTGCGCTTTTTTTTCTGTCATGATGATCTAACCGCCTTTTTCATTTTCATTGTCTTCTTTTGAGATTGTTCAATTCGATCTAAATACATGGCTAAAAAATTCTCGGTAACTTTATGAGGGAAATAACCAATACGATCTTTTATGATATTTTCGATTACCCACATTTTACGAGTAGCTTCCTCATAATCGCTATATGACTTTATTTGAATTTCCTCCACATTACCGCCTGCGGCTTCTGCTTTATGACCTAAGATTCGTAATTTATAAATGTCTGAACGGAAGTTCCTGACGTGACGTAATAAACAAAGTAATTCAATCGTTTCCAGCTGAAGCAATTCAGAAGTATTTTTAAAAATACCACTTTGTTCAGGGAAAAACGCTATTGCATTTGATAAGCGTTTCCCGTCATGCAATATATAGCGTTCTGTAAGTTTCATTCTACAAAAAGAACAATAGGATTGATTAACTTCCGAGCTGCAATAGGCGCATGTCTTCATTAATTTTCACCTCAAATTTATTTATTACAGGAATGCTTTCTTTTATTTTTTTCTTAAGTGAATTATATCAGCATACAGGTTACTGGTCAACAAGTAACCTGTATGCTTTTTAATAATATCTGAAATAACTCTTTACTGGTAAGGGGAAAGGAAAAACTTCTATCTACTATAATTTTCCCTTTTCCTGAAATCGCATGAAAACTATAGTTTCCATGACCAAAACCATATGTCCTGAAAGCTTTATCAAATTCATTATAGGTTTTTTGTTTCTCATTTGATTCCAAATACTGCTTTATTATTTTTCGTTGTCCTGATGACTGATATATACTTTGAACGGTATATAGCTTTGATTCATGTTTCGTTTTTTCCTCATCACTCATGAACGCTGTTTCAGAAAATAAATCTAATTGCATGATGTTCCACCTTTCAATTCTTTTAAGTCCATGCATAATTCAAAAATAATATAGATTTCTAGTTCCTTTTTTTCAAATGGTGGTAAAAGCTCCAGTTCTTCAAACTGACCTATTTCTACTACTTTTTGTTCCACTAATAAGTTATAATCTGATTCGCTTATAATGATTTTTCTTTCTTTTATTGAGCTTGGTGCTAATCTTTCAATTAAAAGATCCTCGTTTTCTTCAAGAGAAAAATAACCGTTGCTAATTAAAACATTGACTAGTTTCACTTCGTATCCATCCTTTCTGTTATGTCCCCCTGCATGGATCATGCAGGGGATTTATTTTATTGAAATTCAATTGCTAGAATATGGTCACTTGCTTTCTGTGCCTTTTGTGAAGCACTTACAATTAATTTTTTGTCATTTTTCAAAGCTCTAAGCCATGATTGAATATAGCTTGCTGAATTATCAATCGTTGTATTTTCTATTCCAGTCACTCCGCATAACATGGAAGCTCCAAGCTCTGCGATTAATTCTTCCTTACTATAATTTTCACTACCAAATTTTATTGTTCCTGTTATGCCTTTTCTGTTTAATCGTTTTTTGTGTCCTGTACTGTGTACCATTTCATGAAAAAGAGTACTATAATACTTGTTTACGTCCTCAAAATCTTTAAGCGGTGGTACGTTTACTATGTCCTCGAACGGTCTATACCAAGCACCGCCACTTTCAAAACTGAAAGATGGAGCATTAAAATAGTCACGTTTTACTTTTTCAGCTTCTTCTATAGGGTTATGGTCAAATTTTTCTGTCTTTCGTTTTGGGTAGATTCCTTCAACTTGTGTACCAACCTCAAACACTCGATAATACCGTAATAATGGGATTTTCTTTTCCTTTTCTGTATGTTCATCTTCTACATCAAGCATCTTCCAAAAAACAACGATTTGTGATTTTTCACCCTTTTTAACCGTTCCCCCTGCTTCTGTTATCTGCTTGAATGTTGCGTACTCACCGCCACTTTCTAAAAGCAAAGCATTAATCCCTCTGTATGCCTTTTGTGTTTTCCAGTTAACCGCTAAACCATTTTTGAATGGTTGTCTCCAAGGTACTGTTCCTTTTTCTAGCTTTTTGATTATTTGATTTGTAATCATTTCATAGACTTTTTTACTCATAGTCTTTTCTCTCCTTTAAATTTTATTTTTTCGTTTGCTGGAGAAACGAAGTCTGTTCCCGAAAAGGGAAGGATTTTTTCCTTTTTGCATGGAGAAACTCACAACTCAATGAAAAAATCGTCAATAAGTCATGAAATACCGGAATGCTTTAGCAGTTATGAGGATATGTCGTGAAAGTTTATTGACGTTTTTTTCCAACTTGTTAGCTTCTAGCAGGAAAGGTTCGGGTGTCCTACCTGCTAGAAGGTTACAAGTTATTGATGTTGTATGGTTCGGAAGCAAAAAGAAAAAATCCGTAAAATAAAAAAGAAGGCGAAATTGCCTTCTTTCCGAGTTGATCTCTTATTCTTTTAAATTTTGTTATCGTGGGAGCGTTAAGAAACAAGTCAGGAACTTATAAAGTGTTGATTTATAGCTAACTACACGATTTTTGTAGTTGGCCATAAATTTACAGTTTATAGTTATCGGCTGTTTTAGGTCACAGCGAGATACAGCAGTATGTTAGATGGCGTATTTTGCTATCTTACGTACTGGTAGTAGACCTTTGTGGTAACCCAGAGCATGTTTGTTTTATGTATTTAAATGTTTGGTTTTATTCAAAAATAAGTCCGGATCCAGATCCCATATCCTGGATAAATCTTATAAAAAAGACGAACGTTATTCGTTCCTGGTTAATTGGCCAATGACGAAAACACGAATCATATTTTTCTTAAGAAAAAAGCCGCCTTAAGGCGACTTGGGGTTATTAAATATGCAGTTTTGTTAAAGGTCTATTTCATTTGTATCAAAATCAATCATGCTAACATCAACTTGCAACCGTTGAGCAATACGTTTCTTTAAATCCCTATCAACGTCTACTAAAGCACCTTCAATATTAGACTTTTCGAGTAATTTCTCAATACGTTCTTTTTCAGATACGTCCTTTATGTTTACGGAAACCTCCGAAATCATAAAATAATCATCTTCATAAGAATGGTCAAGAAGAATTTCAATCATGTTAAAACCCCTTTATCTTTATTGTAACATCAAAATGTTGGTGCTCCTCCTTAATTCATTTCATACAAAGCCTTCCTTACTTATATTTTTGCAAGTATTCTTCACAAACAGAACGCTCCCAGTATTTAGCGCCACCAATAACTAAGGTAGGGTCAGGTATAGTGCCACGTTTCATATACGTGTTTAATTTAGAACGAGTGAATGTTAGTCCATTCTCTTTTAAGTAATCAGCAAATTGACTTTGATTTAAATAAGAAGATTTCTCTGTTACCAAGGATGTAGTTGGATTTTTAACTAAATAAGTATCCTCTTTAAAGAATAAATCAATGACTTGTAAGGAAAATTCTAACCATTCATCTTCTAACGTCTTATAGATCGATTCTAAATTAAAGTTTTGCTTATCCGGACTTTCGAAGAACCAGGCTAATTTCAAAAAGGTTTGTTCCATATCCGTTAACATTGCTAATGTTTCATCTGATAAATTAGCACTTTTGTTATCTGTTAGATATTGCTCTAGATTTGGAAAATAAGTAAAAATTTCAGTTGTAGCACGTTTCATGCATGATCACCCTTTTTTTATGTTGTGAACAATGTTAACATATTTTCGGGTAATTGTATACATTGTACACATGTGTTTTATTGTTTTTCTCATTTTTGACAACGTAAGTAGGCAAAAATGAGCTATCTAAAACAAAAATAAATAAGAGGGTAGAACACCCCCTTATTGCTTACACGTACCCTTTTTCTTTCAAACTAACATGTTTACTGACACCGACTATTAAATGATCCAATAATTCAATACCAATCATCTTTCCAGCTTCAAGTAATCGTTTGGTAACGTGAATATCCTCTTGCGAAGGAGCTGGATCACCTGATGGATGTTGGTGTGCCACAATGATGGAAGCACTATTATTTAGGATAGCACTTTTAAAGACATCTCTTGGGTGGACTATACTTGCGTTAAGTGAACCAACATGTGCTCGATGAACAGCAATAACATAGTTTTTTGTATTCAAACACATAACAAGGAATACTTCCCGATCATCATCATCGATAAATTGTCTTGCTATATCTACCCCGTCCTCTGGTGAACGGATAACACCAACATTATTAATTTTCGTTTCTTTTATAACCTGTTTAATTTTTACTACTTCATATATTGTTTCCATAATTAATTCCTCCTAAATTATAATGTAAAAAAGGGAAGGAATAACCTCCCCAATATTGATTAACAATAAGCTTCGTCTAAAAGATTTAAATCGTATTTAAGCTCTCGTTCAACTTCTTCAATACGGAAAACATCATAAAATCCTTGATATTTACCATTCACATAAAGATTAACGACCTCACATCCAAAAGCGTCTTTTCCTTCAATTAATTTAATCGTTAGTCCATCTATCATAAATTTAACTTTCTTTCTCATGGAAAAGCACTCCTTTTAAAATATTTGATTATAAAAAGGAAGAACCACTCGTTAATAGTGGTTCTTCCTTCAAGTGATTTAGTGCGCTGTAACACCAATCACTTTCATTTTTAAATTTTGTAAGAGGTTTAAGCATTTTCCTGTTTCAAGTGACGTTATTTCATCTCCTTCATCAGTATGTTGATTCCCTGCAAAAATGAGCGTTCCTGCAAGCTGTAGGTTATGACCGTATGCTGTTTGAACATCTAGGACTGCATTACCAGGTTTCAGCAGGCCTTCATCATCAACAAGAACGCAAACATCATCACTTAATTTGACAAAGTCAACTGTGTTGCAATCAATTATTTTTCTATAATCAGCTAAGTTATACGCTAGATCATTTTCAAGCTCGATAACGTCAGTTTCAAATTGCAGAAGTTCTAAATTAAATCCAATTTTTAATACTCGAATTGTTTTTGTTTTTTCCATGATAAAATCCTCCAAATATGATAAAATTGTTAGAAATAGAAAAGGGGAAGCGTCACCTTCCCCTTGTTGGTTAAATCATCATGCTAAGTTGATAAATGATGTATTCAGCAAACCAACGAAACACGAGAAAAACAGAGAACAGTCCGTATGCTAGAAGCAATAGCGTACGGACTGTTTCATTTTCGAATAGGTCATAGAACTGTAAGAGAACCACACACCCACCGATTATTAAAACTACTGTAACTAACAAAGATAAAATCATTCAGATCACCTCACTTTCTTTTCTTTGTCGTCCCCAAAACAATGTTAGCGAAAACGTAGTGGGAAGGGTCGGCTTGCGAAGTAGCCGACTTGCAAGAAAAACATAGTGCCGAATATCAGTTATCAAGCCTTTCCTTCCCACAAATCAGGCACGTAGGAAAACGAGTGAAACCCAATGACTTAGCAGGATTTGAAAGCGTGTTTTGCTTTCTTAGTCCTGCTTAGCCTACTTGGTTTTGCCGATTTCCATTGTCTTTTCGCACGCCCTTCCGCAAGTTATGAGCTAAGCATTATACTAAAGAGACACAAAGAAGAAGATACAAAATGCATCCACTACAAAACGCATAAGAGACAGCTTGTTCTTTTTTGAGGGTTCGATACCCGATGAAAAAGAATGAAAAGCAATATTGAGTTTTGCTACACTCAACGATTTTTGTTGAGTGCTGCTAAACGAAAATGAAGCGAACTATTTTAGTAATCTTCTGAAATAGTCGGTTTGTGAGGGTTCAATGCCCGAAACAAAGCGCATAAACTAAGAAAACAAGGAGTGAAACGACGGGTACGAACGAGGTGAGACGGAGTAAACGACAAGATTTACGACTGGAAGGAGGAAATTATCCTTAAATACAGGTATTTGTAAAAATGTAATTACAGTAATACAGGCTTATTTGTTTTGTCTATTACATATGCGTCGTGTTACAATAGAACAAATGTTCCTGTTAAGGGGTGGTTTACATGAAAAATATCCTTATACGATCAATCGAACGAAAAGAAAAAATCTTAATGATTTATTTAGATAAAAATAATCAACTATCACAACGGGTAATACGTGTGATGAAAAAGAGTGATGATATCGTGATAGCCTATTGTTATACAAAAAGAACTATCCGCGCATTTAAACTGGATAATATACTTTCAGTAGGTAAATTACGTGGTCGGGTTGGTGCATGATGGAAAAACTTATACGAGATTTTATTGTGTTGCCATTAGCTTTAAAAGTTTTTAGGAGAGATCAAGAAGAATTTAAGGTTTTTAAGGTAGGCAATGTTTATTTAGATAAACTAGACGCTGTAATTAATCAACTGCAACAAGATTTAATTCATGTGAAACATCAGCTAATTACGGTATATCATATTGATGTGAAATATTTAGGTAAAGAAAAAGGTATTATCAAATACATTTGTAAGAAAAACAATGAACCAGGGATTGTTGAATTTACTTCTGCAGAATTGAAAGAATTGACTGGTGAAACAATGAAGGAATATTTATATGGAAATAGTGCAGGTAACTTTGAACATAAAGAACGAATGTGGAATTGAGTCCTGTATTGAGTTTTTTTGTATTACTGTCATTATTGGAGATATTCTAAAATTGTCATTCTACGCATAAATAGGGAAATAGAAAGGGCATGATTCGATTCGAAAGAAGGAAAATAGTTAAACTGTAATTATGTAAATACAGGTATACGTATTTACAGTGAAGGCATGAAGAAGAATGTTTTTGCATAGAATACATTGATTAATAGAGAAAACGCCCAGAAAATCTATTCTAGGCGTTTTTTCAGTAGATTTTTTGGTTATAATGGCTCTTATCGATTGATTTATGTCATATCAATTCATTTTGCATTATAATAATAATTACATAGGTTTGTTTGGGTGGCTAATGTTAGTGGCATTATCCATCCATTTTTTTATTTTTGTGGTTAGGTAAATCATTATAGCCGTATTAATGATTAAAAGAATAATTACATACCACATTACATTGAGGCTAAGTAATTTGTCTCCCAGCAACCCTAATTGATTTGCGAACATAGTACAAACGAATGTAAGCAATACAGGTATAGTCCATAAAAGGATTTCTCTGTTTTTCATCCTGGTTCCTCCTCTCTAAAACCTTCTTGTGTTGTCTTATATCACCCCCTATATGTCTTATATCAAAATTACATTGATAAAATACAGGCACACCTATTAAACTTCTTATACTATATAATGTATGCTGTTTTGGATTTTTTTAAACGCTAACCCTTATATATATTATTCAAACAATCTATCACTATAAACATAAAATTCAATAGATTTAGGGTTAACATACCTACTATATGCTTAAAGGTTTTTATATATAACAAAACCTTTAATTTTTTTCATGATTTAATTGTAATGTATTTTAGAAGAGTTGTTCTGCTTAAATCCTGCCATAATCCTGCCATTTCTCTGCCATAATGACCCAAATCTCCATTTGAATAGGTATGCCAGAACCATAAAAGGGATCTAAAACTGACAAGGTGGGAAAGCCATAAGAACATTTTTCATCATTTCCACCCCCTATTATAAATAAAGAGAAAACCTCAAAATTTACTCCTTCCTAATTATAAACCCGATATTAAAAAAGGTCCAAGCTATTGCAGGAAATATTGGATTGAAAATGACATTTTTTATATTATTTTTCCTACAGAATAGCTGTTTTATTGGTGATTTAAATTAAAAAACCGCATGACACGGGGGATCACCATTGTTACCCAAAAACAGAACCACCAACACCATGAAAACCTCCACCACCACTAAAAATACTTACCCATTCATTCCAAATGTTACAAATAAACTTGTTTACTTTTGGAAAAAAATCCTATTAAATTTGGCATATTTAGGCAAGAAAAACCGCCACACCACCACAAAAAGACAAGCACCTACAGAATATTTTCTTATAAATCGTTGGTGTGACTGCGTTCCAGACAGACACTAGCACAAGGAACAGACGTGGTTTATTAGTATGACCTTTTTGATCAATGCGCAATTTAGCAGCCATAGGATCTAATAGCCAAAAAGTGTAAAAGATTCTGGAAAAATTAAATACTGGACCTGTCCTTACGATAATGATATACTTGTCCTACTTAATAGTTTAACGGGGTGTAATTATGGCAACTGCTATATCTTTTTTTACGGGTGCGGGAGGCCTAGACCAGGGACTTCATAAGTCTGGTTTTGATATAAGGTTATCTGTAGAAATTGAAAAGGTATATTGTGAGACATTAAAAACTAATTATCCGGACTGGAATGTGGTTCGTGGTGATATTATGGAATTTAATAAAAGTAAGATATATGAGGAAGCTAACTTAAATATTGATGAAGATATTGACTTAATTGTGGGAGGAAGTCCCTGCCAATCCTTCAGTACAGCGGGAAAACGCATGGCTTTTTCAGATCCAAGAGGACAAGCTATGATTCAGTTTGCTAGTTTGGTTGCTGAAACTAAACCAAAAGCTTTTTTATTGGAGAATGTAAAAGGGTTGTTATCGGCTGCATTGAAACATAGACCAATAAACCAAAGGGGAGAAGGTTTCCCACCACTAGAACAAGATGAATTACCTGGAAGTGCATTAAAGTATTTATTATCACATTTCAAGGACTATAACGTGGAATGTGATGTGTTAAATGCAGCCGAATTTGGAGTTCCACAAAAACGTGAACGTGTATTTATAGTGGGGGTGAGGAAGGATTTAAACAAAAATTTCGTATTCCCACAACCTACCCATAGTAAGAATCCAGGAGAAAATAATTTAAAACCATGGGTTCCGGTATCTAAGATAATTACCGATCTAAAGGGAGAAAAACATCATCATACTAATTACTCTGAGGAACGATTAAAGTATATGAAAATGATTCCTTCCGGTGGTGGTAATTGGAGAGACCTAAAGCCATATGGTGATGATTTAGTAAGAAAAGCCATGGGCGGCGCATATGAATCAGGAGGCGGAAAAGTAGGATTCTATAGACGAATCAATATTAACCGACCAGCACCTACGCTTTTAACGTCACCAGCACAAAAAAGTACGAATATAGGCCACCCTTTCGAGGATCGGCCATTAAGCATAGAGGAATATTTGGCAATACAAGAGTTCCCAAAAGGCTATGAAGTTGCTGGAACGTTAACACAGCAATATACTCAGATAGGTAATGCTGTACCAATTAGGTTAGCTGAAAAGCTGGGAGAATCGATCCTTGCTACTATAAGCGAAAAGGCAAAAGTAAAAGTATAGGTTGAACCCTATACTCAGCTTGTTGGGAAACCCCCTTTTTCAAAAATCATCATCGAGAAAGAGGGGATTTCTATATTCGGATCACCATATATATTCAAACAAATATTTTAAAAACACAATATGTTGTATCGGAATAAAAAGATAAGGGCTGCCGAGACTTTCTCGACAGCCTGAGTATAGGTTGAACCCTATACTTTTTTTATTTGCCTAACTATGGAATAATCATTTTAAAACTAAGTTATCTATAGGGGAGAATAATATGGAAGATCTAAGCAAGATTGTAGGGGACCTGTTAGACGATTTTTATAGAAGAAGGATTGAAAAAATCAGTACATTAAAACTAAAAGATACTTTGAAACGGAAAAACCCTTATTTATATAAAGCTATTGGAATGGAGAAGGCCTCCGATATAGTTGATGAAATATTAGCAGCTTATATGTCTAGTAGTGACGAAGGTATTTTTGGGGACGCTTTTTTTGAACCCTTAGCTGAAAAAGTTGGAAACGGTTATGTAGGAAATACAGAAGGTGTAGACGTTGTTGTGGAAGATGATCACACTTATAAAGCCTTTGCCGTTAAGAGTGGAACTAACGTGTTCAATGCAGATAGCAGAAACAAGCAGGCTGATAATTTTAATTCATTAAGAAAAAGAGTAGCAAAAAGGAAACAATTTTTTGACGCTATTGTTGGATATGGTTACGGTAAGAAACAAACTGAAATTAACAAAAAAGGTTTTAGAGAACTAGCTGGACAATCGTTCTGGGAAGAACTGACTGATGACACTGATTTTTATTTAAAAATTATTGACGCAATGGAAGATAAAGCACAAAATCATCTTGTGGAGTACAATAAGGCCTATGATGCTGCCGGAAACAGATTTGCTATGGAATTTATGAATGATTTTTGTAACTCAGACGGTACAATAAACTGGGAAAAGTTAGTTAAATTCAATAGTGGTAGGCCATGTGACAAGCTAGATGTAAGTCCTAAATCTAAAACGTTAGATATAGGCGGGGAACTTCAATTAAATATTTTAGCTATCTTCTCAGATGGGGGACAAATGGATATGACACAATCAACAGAAGTCGAATATCAAGTTAAATCAGGTGGAGACGTAGTGGACGTTGATGAAAACGGAATTATTAGTATAAAAGAAAATGCAAATCCAGGAAGTGAATCTAAGATCATTGTATCTTGTTTTGATAAATCCAGAACGGTAACAATCAAAGTAAAAAAATCACGGAAAAAGTGACTTGAGAATACAAAAAAGGTAGCTGAATAACGGCTGCCTTTTCTATTTATCTGTTATTTAATTAGGCTTGATTCCAATTCTGTTATGACTTCTTTTATAGCCTTCAATACTCGTTCTTTTTTTACTGGGTCTGCTAAAGGAATAACATTACCTTGTAGCAAGTATTTGTAATCTAATTCACTTGAAACATAGCAAGAAAAAGTAATAATAGGTATGGAAACTATGTACCTATCAGTTTCAGTATCGGTATTACTATCTTTTGTTATGTACATCATAGTTACCAAACCGTCTTGTAAAGCCTCGGAAATATCCATTTCCATTGTTTTTAGCATATTATCCATACCGTTTTCCCCCTTATGGAGACCTTAGAGATCCCTACTATTACTTATTTTACGATATAAAGCTATTATTTTACTATTTTTATTTTCCCATTCCGTATTTTTAAGCATAGGTATCTTATATTCCTTTTCCAACTCAGTCATTAAATCACCTAGCTTTATCCCTTTTTCATGGCTTGTTAGATCCTCAGAATGGATTATATCCTCATAGCGTTGGTTGTATTTTGTTAATGTCATTGTAAAAACCCCTTATAGTACGAAGTCTTTTAGACTATCGTTTATTTCATCTTGTGTAATACCTATATACGTCTTAGTTATTTGTGGATGGGAATGGTTTAATATTTCTTGTAATGTGGCCACGTCCTTAGTTTGTTTATAGTACCAATAACCGAACGTTTTCCGCATGGTGTGAGTTCCTATACCGTCCTCTATATCCACCATTCCAGCAGCTTTATTAAGTTGTCTGTAGGCTTGTATTCTACTTATAGCCTTATCCCCTTTACGGCTAGGAAATAACCATTCAGACCCCTCTATAGTGCTTATATAACTATTTAAATCCTCATAGATGTTATTTATATTTATTTCCCGATTCTTTTTCGTTTTGCCTTCTTTTATGACTAGAATCTTTTTCCCTTTTAGATCCTTTGCTTTTAGTTTCAATAAGTCGGTAACACGTAACCCCGTATTGATCCCCATTAAAAACATTATGTAATCACGATTAGTACACCATTTTTTTAATGACCATTTCATATCCTCAATCTTATCCAATGACCTAATAGGTTGAACGTCCTTAATTTCATCTTTTTTGCTTATCCCTTTTGGTGCAGCCATTCATTTTCCTCTTTTCTCTAACATAGTAAAATCAATGTTTTGAATGTAACATTTTTTAACCTAAGATTAGAATAAACGGGTTTTTAGGATAAGTCCAGTCTTTTTAACGAAACGAATGTAACTTTTTATGCATTTTGTTACATTGGAAAAAATAAGCAAATTTAGAGTAAAAAAATTACATTTATGACCTAAATGAATAATTACTCTGATATAATGTGAACTAGTCCAAGGTTGGCCACAAAATAAATTAGAAATGAGTGGTCAAATGGAAATTGCAAAAAAGGTTAAGGAATACTTAGGAGAACGACAGGAAGGATTAAAAGGAGTACTAGAATGGCTAGTGCTAGTAGCCGAACTAATACTCCTTTTCTTGGAGTTTCACCTATTGATGTAACCAATCTCTGTGTCGCACGCTGCTAAAGCCAATGGATTGTAAGAAGTAGTGATTAGAAGGTGGCCATGGTTGTATCCTCATCAGATACTCGGACACTTAAACAGGCCTTCAAAACCATATCTCACCCACCTTCTATATCTCTATTATGAGTTTAGACGGGAAATGTTATTTATAAACAAAAAAAGACCTCGGGTCATCACTCCCAAAGTCTTTTTTTATTGTGGTCAAACTTATTTTGCTTATCTCTGTGCTTCTGTTTTTTGTTTCTAAGAAATCAAGATCTCACCCTTAAAAATCTTAGAAAACGTTCCCCTATCACTTCATTTTTCCCATGAAATCACTAAATTGATCTAGCTACTAATAGATGTGTTTTGCTTCCGCTTTTAATTTAATAATAAACAGATCCAACTTTTTTTGAACATCAAGTCGCAATCAAGTAATTATCAACTCCAACTAAATAAGTTCTATAGTCGATAATTTTTTAGTGATAGGGTTGCCATTATAGTATCAAAATGTCAGTTAACATTACAAGCCTTTTTATTTTAATTTGTTTTAATTTACTTTATTTTGTCCCGTTTATCTAGGACATATTAAAGCTTATTAAAACCAATTAAAAAACAACCCCTATACTGCTATCACATATCAAGAGATATGATAGCAAGGAAACAGAACGGACGAACAAGGGATAAGTCGCTATCACATACCACCTATCACACCAATTAAAATAGATCCCACCATATAACCGATAAGATACATACAGATCCACCATGTAAGGGGAACGAACAACCAACCGTGTCACCTAGCACCATACGTCCATAGGGAACGATACACGGTACTGGGACAGACAAGGAATAGGGAAAGTAAAGGAAGGGATAAACACCACGACAAAACCACCTAATGGACGTATAGAGTGCAGCAGCGAGTGCTTCCGTTACAGGTATTTTTACCTGACAGAACAAGGGTACGGGGTAGGAGAGGGCCTCTATATATACCCCTAACTACCGTTTGGATTAAATTTGCACCATTTTTTCTACTTTTCCGGTGGAAATATAAGGATAATGAATTTTAAAAATGTATTAACTTTCACTTTTAAGAAAAGCTAACCGACAAACAAATTAAATGAGGTGATTTTAATGAAAAAGAAGTTTTTTATGATAGCTATTGTAACTATGTTTATGTTTTCAAGTGGTGTAATTGTTAATGCTAAAGAGGATTTTAAGTTGGATAATTATTTCACAACAGAGGACATTCTATTGGCTATTATTGAACCAAAATTAAATAAGATTGTAAAAGATCAGTACGGAAAAGAAATGACTGTTAATCCCGTTAAAGTGCATGATATTTCTCTCATACAAAAAGGTATAGCTGAGAAGGGTAAAGAAATTGAAGGTTGGTTTCAAGTAGAAATGGCTATTATGGTTGGTGAACAAAAACCAGACGATAATTTTAAAATGGATGGCATAATTTTAAAAATAGATGCACCAAATATAGGTGGAAGTGCACCTCACTTGGTTAATGATGATATTAAGGGTGTTCAAGTTGAATTAGTTAAGTATTATAAACATAAATAATGTGTTTGGCAGGTTATAGATCCTTTTGGTGGAAGGGGTGGACCAGGAATCCACCTTTTTTCCTGCAGCCGTTTTTGAAATAAAAATTTTTGTAGCATTTTTTATGTAACTGGAATCAGTTAGATTGTTTTAATCCTTATAATGATCAATAAGTTCGTTATACTCCACCTTTTCTAAGCTGTTATGAATAATTTCCGATACATACCCTTCACTATTATATTGAAGGTCATTCATTATTTTTTCTTCAATTTTTTCGCTTACTAATGATATAAGTTCCAGTTTATCTTTTATCCCTGCCTCATTCAAAATGATGTCTATGTCGTTACCGAACCATTTAGAGATTAAAGTAGTTTCAAGGTTTGTAAATTTTTTCATTTCATTACCCCTTTTTTAATACGAATTTTTCCAATCACCTTAAATAATTCTATCTAATAATGATTCATTTTAAAAGCCAAATTTTATTGTTTGTGTAAAATAGAGATTAGGATTGAAGCAATCACTACTTAACATAGGGGAGATAAATTTGGAGAAGAAAATATACTGCAACGTATGTAGTCAACCATTTAAAGATGATGATAGCGTGTTCCTAGATAAATTTAACACGGTGACACATCAAGGGTGCTATAGCTTAGAAACCAATTTATCTATAAAGGATCTGGGAACATTCCATAGTATCTTGCAAAAGTATCCTTTTTTCAGTGATCTGATTAAGTAAAACTTATTTCCAGCAAACACGTTTTAAAAATAAAATTTTTTTGTGAAAAGTTTCATATACTTGAATAGGGACAATAGGGACTAAAAAAAGGACCAAGCTATAATTAACCTGGTCCCTGCTTAATCCCTACCTTTTTTAGGTGATAACTAACCGATCCAGGTTGAACGTCCAGCCGTCTAGCATGGAGGAAATTATTAAAAAATAACTATGCACTGGATATATCTTTCTACGTAAAAGGAAAGAAAGGAAGGTACATCTATATAAAGTTTCTGCACAAAAAGATTTTAATAATTTTTTACAAAATGCAGTAGAAACCTATAATAGCGCGGGTTTTACAGTGAAGTATAAAACCTAATAATAATTTTGATTTACCTATTATAAGTAGAGGTACTTCAATTTTTGAAGCACCTCTTTTATTTATGAAAACAACAAGGCTGAATGCACAAATCGGATATATGTTTTTATTATATTTCTATCAGTTCTAACTAAGGTGTACCCAAAATGAACAAAGAGCTGAATTGTTCCATGACAGTATTGATTATGTTTTATAATTTGTTAGTTCCTAATTTAATGAAAGCTTAAGATTTCTAAATGCTTTAGTATAATACTTGAGTGAAAAATGTGATAGTTAAGTAAAAAGGCTACCATATGGTCTTCCGCAAACAGGCGAGTTTATTGGAAATCACATCCTCTAAACAAAATGAGAGTAGGTCATTATAATAAGTTTTCTTAGTCGCGGAAGTAGAGGAGAAAATAATAGAGTTATTTTTATTGCAAATATAAGTATATGCTAATATACTAATTATGCGAGGTGATGTTCATGGAAAAAACGATAATTGAATTAGAAAATGCTGCCCAAACGTTAAAGCTACTTGGTGATAAAACACGCTTAACGATTATGGGTTTAGTAAAAGATGGTGAATGTTGTGTATGTGAGTTTGTTGAGGTTCTACAAATGAGTCAGCCAGCAATTAGCCAACATTTAAGAAAACTTCGGGATGCCGGTATTGTTAAGGAGCAACGGAGAGGGCAATGGATTTTTTACTCATTAAATACTTCTCATGCGACATATCCGATTATTCAACAGGTATTAGAGCAGATACCTGATCAAAAAGATAAATTACGTGCACTGGAGGATGCTGGATTACGTATCCAGTGCGATTTGTAGGAGGATTCATTTGAATTTAGCGATTATAGCAACCATTATTTTTATACTTACACTTGTATTAGTGATATGGCAGCCAAAAAACTTAGGAATCGGCTGGTCTGCATGTGGGGGAGCAATCTTAGCGTTAATTTTCGGCGTTGTTGACTTCCAAGATGTGTTAGCCGTAACGGATATTGTTTGGAACGCCACATTAGCTTTTGTAGCGATTATTATTATTTCCCTTATTCTTGATGAGATTGGCTTTTTTGAAT
>NZ_JBYQFJ010000026.1:0-40587 GCF_057836705.1 Virgibacillus carmonensis
AGCGCCGATGGTAGTTGGGACTTTGTCCCTGCAAGAGTAGGACGCCGCCAGGCAAATAACAAAAACACCAGGACATGGTTATCCTGGTGTTTTTGTTTGGAGTTAAATAGTTATATTCTTACTTTATTAATATAACTAGTAAAGTCACTTTTTCTTGCCCAAATACGATATAATAAACATAGTTAGATTTTGCATATGATATTTTGGTTTAGAGAATCCTATATATAAAGTCGAATAATACAAAAAAAGAGGCTAATACATGAATAAAACAAATTTTGAAGAATACAATTTAAGCGATGAAATAGGAAGAGCACTTGGTGTGTTGAAATACGATACTCCTACAGAGGTTCAACGTGAAGTAATACCAAAAGCAATGAAAAATCAGGACCTTGTAGTAAAATCGCAAACCGGCAGTGGTAAAACTGCATCCTTTGGTATCCCTATCTGTGAAATGATGGAATGGGAAGAAAAAATGCCACAAGCATTAATTCTTACACCAACTCGAGAGCTTGCCGTTCAAGTCCGAGAAGATATAACGAATATTGGAAGGTTTAAACGGATCAAGGCTATGGCAGTTTATGGAAAAGAGCCGTTTTCAAAACAAAGGGAAGAATTGAAACAAAAAACGCATGTAGTTGTTGGCACACCAGGTCGTGTAATGGACCACATTGAAAGAGAAACAGTGGTTTTGGACCAAATAAAGTATCTGATTATCGATGAAGCTGATGAAATGCTTAATATGGGTTTTATCAATGAAGTAGAAGCAATTATACAAGAACTCCCTTCTGAAAGAGTGACGATGGTATTCTCTGCGACATTGCCTAAAGATGTTGAAAGTCTTTGTCACAAATATATGAAGGATCCTAGTCATATCGAGATTGCTACGACAGGGGTAACAACGGGTACGATTGATCATCGGGTTATCGAAGTGAAGAACGAAGAAAAAATTTCACTGCTTAAGGACGTGACGGTTGTTGAAAACCCAGACAGTTGTATCATTTTTTGCAGAACCAAAGAACATGTCGATACGGTGGCTGCCGAGCTTGATAAATTTAATTATTCCTGTGAAAAACTCCATGGAGGGTTAGAACAAGAAGATCGTTTTGCGGTTATGGACGGTTTCAAAACTGGGAACTTCCGGTATTTAGTGGCAACTGATGTAGCTGCTAGAGGAATTGATATTGATAATGTGACAATTGTTATTAATTATGATGTTCCAATGGAAAAAGAGAGCTATGTTCACCGCACAGGAAGAACAGGGCGTGCTGGCAATAAAGGAAAGGCGATAACGTTTGCGACACCCCATGAAGGGAAATTTCTTAAAGCAATTGAAAAATACATTGGCTTTGAGCTGTCTTCTATGGAAGTTCCGACGCGAGAAGAAGTAGTTAGAGGAAAAGTTGATTTTGAAGAAAAAGCCAGTGGTCGTCGAATCGTTAAAAATAATAAAACTGCACGAATAAACAAAGATATTACAAAACTCCATTTCAGTGGAGGAAAAAAGAAGAAAATTCGAGCTGTAGATTTTGTTGGAACCATTGCTAAAATTCAAGGTGTCACAGCAGAAGATATTGGGATTATAACCATTCAGGACAATTTTTCATACGTTGATATCCTTAATGGAAAAGGCTCATTAGTTATACAAGCTATGGAAAACACAACGGTTAAAGGAAAGAAGTTGAAAGTGAGTACCGCGGTTAAGTAAATAATGTTTCAAAAAGGACGATTATGCCAAGGCTAATCGTCCTTTTAGTTTCTAATTAGTTAAAAAGGAAAAAATATGACGGATTTAGAGAATATATAAAGAAATGCACTTTAGCGGTTTTTATAACAAGTAATCTGAATTTTTATGTTACTATATTCTTGGTAAGCATTCCAACTAACTATATAATGCAGGGGGATAACATGAAATTAAAACTGATACACACCAACCCATGCGCCTATTTGCTGTGATCGCTAAAGTGACTGGATGGTTCACTGGAATCATAGTATAATGTAAAAATGTAGGCCAATTCATACTATTGGAAATGTGTTTAAGGATAGATTTATCATTCCAAAGGCGGTGAAATAATGATTCTCAACGATGTAGTGGAGAGTATTCCGCTTCCAGCTGTTGTCATTAATAAGGATGAAATAGTGCTTTCATATAATCATTTGATGGAAGCAAGTTTAGAAGAAGTAATGGTAACAGGGGAAAGCATACAGAATGCTTTTCTTAGATGGGAAACTGATTCCAGCTCGGAAATAATTATGGCAGAATCCGGTAAAAAACGCTTTATTTTTATTGAAGGTCCTCTAAATGGTGACAAATTATTGATCGGTAAAGAAACGTCGGAGCTGTCTGCGCTAAAAAGTGAAAACAAAGAGCTGAAAAACTTAACACATGAGTTAGATGCTATTATAGAAAGTTCATATGACGGTATTTATATCACGGATGCTAAAGGGATTACATGGAAAACGAATTCAGCTATTGAGAGGATCACAAGTATTCCCAAAGAATATTATATTGGAAAAAGTGTGGACGCTTTGATTAAAAGGGGTATATTAAGAAAATCTGTTACACATAAAGTAGTGAAGCAGCGGAGAACCGTATCGGTAGTGCAGGATAATTTCGCCGGAAAAGAAATTTTGATAACAGGTACCCCTGTATTTAATGAAGATGGAGAAATTGATAAGGTTGTAACAAATATTAGAGATCTATCAGACTTAAATGAATTGCAAGCTGAATTAGAGAAAATGAATCAGTTAAATAACAAATATAAAAAGGAACTGGCTTTGCTGAAAAATAAGACGGATCGATTAGATGGAATTGTCATTAATAGTGAACAAATGAGAATGATTTATGGCACTGCCGATCGAATAGCTGATATCGACGCGACTGTACTGCTATTGGGTGAAACGGGTGTCGGAAAAGACATTCTTGGTAAATACATATTCACAAATAGTGTGCGATCAAGGGAAGGGGATTTTATTAAAATAAATTGCGGTGCCATTCCCCCTGACTTACTAGAGTCTGAATTATTCGGTTATGAAAGTGGTGCATTTACTGGTGCGAACCGTCAAGGTAAGCCTGGAATGTTTGAGATGGCAGACAAAGGGGTTCTTTTTTTAGACGAGATTGGTGAGTTGCCGTTACAGTTGCAGGTGAAATTACTGAGGGTTCTTCAAGAAAATGAAATCCAAAGAATCGGTGGGACAAAGCCAAGAAAAGTGGATGTTCGAATCATTGCTGCTACCAATCGGAACTTAAAAGAGATGGTAACTAAGGGAGATTTTCGTGAGGATTTATATTACAGACTGAATGTGCTTCCAATTTTTATTCCGCCGCTTAAAGACCGCCGTGATGACATCATGCCTTTAATCCAAACCTTTTTAAACCAAGCGAATGAAAAGTATTTCATGACAAAACTTCTGGATGGCAAGTTAAAAGATTTCTTATTCACCTATGACTGGCCAGGGAATCTACGGGAACTTTCGAATCTTATTGAAAGATTAGTCGTTATCACTCCTGATGATACTATAAAAATGGAGAACCTTCCCTCTGAATACCGCGAATCAAGTGAACCAACGATAGGACCTTCCTCAATTGTTTCCTTAAAGGAAGCTACAGAAATGGCGGAAGCAAAGGTGCTGGGCCTTGCGGTAGAAAAGTACAAAAATACGTATGATATTGCAAAGGCATTAGATTCAAGCCAGCCGACAATTGTTAGGAAGCTGAAGAAATATAATTTGATGGTAAAAGGATGAAGGAAGAATAGTGGGCCAATATCGCGCAGGAAACCCGTTTATCGCGTAATGATCACATGAAATCGCGCCCAAAACCCGATTATCGCGCAGTGGCGTTTTCATATCGCGTGATAACCCGTTTTCAGAACTATGTTGCTCGATTTTGCCCCACTACCGCGCTAATTCAACGTATTACTGCGCGATTCGATCCACGAATTGCGCGGCTTGTCTTACATATTATAAGCCAACGATTCATAGTTGAATCAAATAATTCAATTATGAATCAGTTAGATGCCTCATTTAAAGCCAAATTGATTTATTTATGAATTATTAGTGGCTCTGCATTTTAAAAAAATGTTGAAACTTCTCATTCTCCAAAAATAAACCTTTCTGATGAAAAGCGTAAAGACTGCAGTTTGCAGCCTTTTTTTTATGCATTCTTTTAATGAAAACTGTTCTTGGCATGAAAATTGCAAGATTATCTAGGAAGAACATAAAAAGGAAGGGTGTTTCTAAATGGCGGTAGCAGTTACTGATGAATTACAACAAATGAAAAAAATGATTAAAAACTTTGTAGATAAAGAGGTTGAACCCTATGCACAACAAATTGAAGATGAGGATGCGATCCCACAACACTTAGTTGAAAAAGCGAAGGAACTTGGTTTGTTTGGTATGAGCATTCCGGAAGAATATGGTGGGATTGGTCTTAACGCAGTTGGGAAAGCAACGGTATTGGAACAGCTGGGTAGAACACATAATGGATTTGTTTCTTTGATCAGTGCCCATACCGGGATAGGAAGTACAGGACTTGTAAAACTTGCCTCGGAACAACTGAAACAAAAATACCTTCCAGATATGGCTGCTGGGAATAAAATAGCAGCGTTTGCCTTATCAGAACCAGGCGCTGGCTCAGATGCTACGAATTTATCTACGCAAGCAGAAAAAGTGGGAGACCAATGGATTGTTAATGGGACCAAACATTTTATTACAAATGCCCCGGTTGCTGATGTGTTTACAGTTTTTGCGTTAACAGACAAGGATAAAGGTGCTAAAGGCGGAATTACAGCATTTCTGATTGAAAAGGATTTTCCAGGACTGATTATTGGTAAAAAGGACAAGAAAATGGGACTGCGAGGATCATATACCGCTCAAGTTATTTTTGAAAATTGTATAGTGCCAGAGGAGAATGTCATCGGAGAAGTTGGGATGGGTTACATGAATGCCTTGAAAATTCTTGGAGAGGGGCGCATTGGTCTAGCAGCTAGAGCAGTGGGTTCATGTGATAAACTAATAGAATTATCAGCTAGCTATGCAAAAGAACGGGTACAGTTTGGAAAGCCGATTGCAAGTAATCAGGGAATCCAATGGTTGTTAGCTGATATGGCTACAGAAACAGAAGCTGCACGAACATTGACGATGATGGCTGCAGAAAAGGTAGATGACGGGAAGAAGGTAATCAAGGAAGCATCAATGGCCAAACTATTCGCTTCAGAGGTATTTAATAAAGTAGCTGATAAGGCAGTACAGATTCACGGTGGGATTGGATACATTGCAGAATATCCTGTTGAACGTTTTTACCGGGATGCAAGAATTACGAAAATCTATGAAGGAACAAATGAAATCCAACGAATGATCATAGCGAGACGCGTTCTTGAGGAAAATTAAAAATAAGAACCACTAATACAGTAACATAATCAGAAAAGGGGTTTTTACATGCGTTGGGTAGTTCTCGTTCTCTTGTTCCTTGGAATGATCATTAACTTTGCAGATAAGTCTATTATCGGTCTTGCTGCTGTCCCTATTATGGCTGATTTAAATCTATCATACGTAGAATGGGGCATTGTTGGAAGTAGTTATTACTGGCTTTATCCCGTAACAGGTATAATTGGTGCAATGTTTTCCGATCGATTCGGTGCGAAGAAAGTACTTGGGTCCGTCATGCTTGTTTGGGCGGTTTTACAATTTGGTGTACTAGTAATTACAGCTTTACCGTTGTTAATTGTCTACCGGGTTTTACTAGGTGCTTTTGAAGGTCCCTTTAGCCCTGTCGCTTATAGCCATGCAAATAAATGGTTTCCTCCAAAACTCAGAGGATTTGCGAATGCAGTAGTTGTATCAGGAGCTACGGTAGGTGCAATGGTTGTTGCGCCTCTTCTCGTTGCTTTAATTAGTATTTTTGGCTGGAAGGTGGCATTTGCATGCTTAGGGGCAGCAAGTATTATCTGGGCGATTGGATTTCAGTTCTTGACGAAGGAAAGCCCGGTGAAAGCGTATGAGAAAGTAAAGAAGAAGAAAGCTAAATTAGAAAAACTTCATCTCAAGGATTTTGGAAAGTTACTTGCTTCACCAACAGCATTATTTACGACACTTGCTTATTTCTCGACCTACTTTTTAGTTGTATGGATTGCTGTTTGGTTACCTGTTTATCTTGTCGAAGTTATCGGTATGTCCGCGACTGAAATGGGTTTTGGTGTTATGATAATTGGAATCGCTTCCATGGTTATTTATGTAGGGACTTCCTCGTTATCCGATCATGTCTTTAAGAAGACCCAAAATTGGCGTCTGTCGAGGGTATATGTCGTAGGAGGCTCAATGGCCATTGGTGCACTATGCATGGCCTCTATTACCATTTTTCAAAATCCAATTTGGGTTGTAGCTGCCATGTGCATTGCTAAAGGATTAACCTATACCATTTTGCCAATCGGCCCCACAATTATGATCAATGAACTTCCTGATCGAGGTGGTTTAATGACCAGTATTTTAACATCATCAGGCAATATTGCTGGAATTATAGCGCCTTTAGTTACAGGATCTTTAATAGGGCTTTCAGGTTCCAATAAGATATTGGGGTATAATTACTCCATTTTATTCATGGCAGCCCTCGTTTTGATCTTTGCTATTTTGTTTATTTTATTAGTGAAACCAACCGCTTCAAGCAAAGTAGTAGTAGAAGATGTGAAAAATGTCCAATGATAACCGACTGATTATTTTAGGAGGGATTATTTTTGCATAAATTACAAAGTCGTCCTTGGCATAAGTATTATCTCGATCAATCGTATCGGTTAGAGTTTCCGGAGACTTCACTTTACGAGATTTTAACAGAGTCTGCAAAAAAGTATGGTGAACACATAGCAATTACGTTTGTAGATGAAAAAATAACGTACGATGAACTGAAAAACCGAACAGATCGATTGGCAGGTAGCTGGAAAGAGATGGGCTTTACGAAAGGAGAACGGATGGGTCTGATGGTGGGCAACCATCCTGATTATATTGTGTCTTATTATGCAGCACATGCTTTAGGTTTAGTTGTTGTTCAACTCAATCCTTCCTATACAACCCGTGAATTGCTTCAAATTTTAAATGATGCCGATGTCCATTATATTGTGGCAGATGCTGTTTCATTGAAAACCGTTCTCGAAATTGATACGTTATATTCATTTAAAGAAATTATGGTATCCCAACTTCACAAAACGGAAGCAAATCGTCACTTTTGGCACCTGAACGATTTAATCAGGTCAGACATTCTGCTCGATTCAGCCATTTCTATTGACCCAAAGGAAGATGTTGCTGTTATCCAGTATACGGGAGGCACAACAGGGAAAATAAAAGGGGCTATGTTGACTCAAAACAATTTACTAACCAATGTATTACAAAGCTATACCATGTACAGGCAAAAAGTTGTTCCTGGTAAAGAAACGATTTTAACGGCTACACCTCTATATCACGTTTATGCCATGACTAGCGCGATGAATCTAGGAATCTATATAGGAGCCAATATATTATTGATTCCAAAATTTAATGTTGATAAAGTAATGACACTAATAAAAGAACATCGCCCTACTTTTTTTCCAGGTGTACCAAAAATGTACATATCATTTGCGAATTATCCTAACGCAGAATCCTATGGTCTAGACTGTTTTAAGGTTTGTTCATCGGGATCAGCCCCTTTACCTATTGAGGTAATTAAAAAGTTTGAAACGATATCAGGCACTGAAATTTTAGAAGGATTTGGTATGTCAGAAACTTCACCAACGACTCACCGTACACCGATTAATGGGGAAAGAAAAGTTGGGAGTATTGGAATTCCTGTGCCTGGGACAGACTGCCGCATTGTTGATCAGGATCACCGTCTTCTGGAAACCAATTCAGTAGGAGAACTATTAATTAAAGGTCCACAAATAATGAAAGGCTATTGGAATAACGTAACAGAAACAAACCATGTCCTGCAGAATGGCTGGATGCACACAGGTGATTTAGCCATGATGGATGAAGATGGTTACTTTTACATTGTAGGAAGAAAAAAAGAAATGATTATTAATGGCGGTTTTAATATTTATCCACAGGAAATTGAAAGCGTTTTATACGAGCATCCCGATGTTGAGGAATGTGCTGTTGTAGGGATACCTGATCCACAAATAGGTGAATTGGTAAAGGCATTTATTGTACCTAAGAACGGACATGCCATTGATCTTGAAGAAGTAAAAGGTCATTGTTACCGCAATTTAACCAGGTATAAGGTTCCCAAGCAATTCAAAATCTTGGATGTCTTGCCAAGGAATACTGTAGGGAAACTTTTAAAGCGGAAATTAGTGGAAGAAGACTCTTACAACTAGGTTTGAATGGGGTGAAAGCATTGAATTTTAATTTAGACGAAGATATTCAGTTTTTAAAAAAGAATGTTCGTGATTTCGTACAGACAGAAGTAGAAGCAGTGGCAATGGAGATTGAAAAAGAAGATAAAATCCCTGACCGCATTATCGAAATGTCGAAGGAAATGGGCTTGTTCGGTCTAAGTATCCCAGAAGACTATGGTGGTCTGGGAATAGGCATGGTAGGAAAATGTGCGTTGTACGAAGAAATCGGGGCAACACATAACGGTTATACCACATTAATTGGTGCTCACACTGGAATTGGAACAGTTGGGATTGTTGAACTTGGAAATAATGAACAAAAAGAAAAATACCTACCACCCTTAGCGAGCGGTGAAAAAATAGGTGCATTTGCTCTTACTGAACCAAGTGCAGGATCTAACGCCAGTAATTTAAAAACAACAGCTGTCAAAAAAGGCGATAACTATAGTTTAAATGGGACGAAACATTATATTACGAATGCGACGGAAGCAGAAGTATTCACTGTCATGGCTGTTACAGACCCGAGTAAAGGAGCGAAAGGAATAACATCCTTTATCGTAGAGAAAGACTTCCCTGGCTTTCATGTAGGTGCGATTGAGCCGAAGATGGGTTTAAAGGGTTCTCAATCCGCCGAGATTATTTTAGAAGATTGCGAGGTTCCGATTGAAAATGTATTGGGAGTAGAGGGCCAAGGCTATATGAACGCCTTAAAAATTCTAGCAAATGGGCGAGCTGGTTTGGCAGCAAGAAATTTAGGTTCTTGTCAAAAATTAATAGACTTATCGATGCATTATGTACAGGAACGGGAACAATTTGGTGTCCCTATTATTGAACATCAAGCAGTCGCACATATGGTTTCAGAAATGGCAGTTGAAATGGAAGCATTGCGCTCATTCACTTATCGAGTTGCGTCGATGGTAGATGAAGGAAAGAAAGTAATTAAAGAAGCTGCCATGTTGAAGCTATTTGGATCAGAAGTATATAACCGGGTAGCTGACAAAGCGGTGCAAGTTCACGGTGGGATCGGATATATTGCAGATTATCCAATTGAACGGTTTTTCCGTGATGCACGAATTACTAGAATATATGAAGGAACATCCGAAATTCAAAAAAATATCATCGCAGGGCAATTAAAAAAAGAGTATAGCTAATTGCCGAAATATAAAGGAGGGTAATGTATGAAAGAAGGTATTGTTATTGTTAGTGCTGTTCGAACACCAATTGGTGCTTATGGGGGCTCTCTAAAAGGAATAAGCTCAAGCCATTTAGCCTCCATTGCAATTAAGGAAGCAATAAACCGTGCTGGCATATCGCCAGAACAAGTGGACGAAGCAATTATGGGTGAAGTACGCCAAACTACGGAATCATCAAATATTGGAAGAGTAGCAGCATTACGGGCAGGGATTCCAGAATCGTCCCCTGCATACACTGTCAATCGATTATGTGCTTCGGGCATGCAGGCAATAGCATCAGGTGTTCAGCAAATTATTTTTGATCAGGCAGATATTATAGTAGCTGGGGGTACGGAAAGCATGAGCCGATCTCCTATTTATCTTAGAAATTCAAGATTTGGGGGCGACAAAACGACATTAGTTGATTCAAATGCAGAAGCGGGACAGCAACCCCCGGAAATGTATGGAAAAAATTTAGGAATGGGCATGACTGCTGAAAACGTTGCAAAAAGGTATCAAGTTTCAAGAGAAGACCAGGATGCTTTTGCGATAGAAAGCCAACGAAGAGCAAATCAAGCCATTAATGATGGAAGATTCAAGAATGAAATTGTTCCAGTTGAGGTAACAGAAAGGAAAAAAACTTTCTCTGTCGATTCAGATGAACATCCTCGTCCAGAAACAACCATTGAAAAGTTAGCAAAGTTACGACCTGCATTCAAGGAAAATGGTACAGTCACTGCTGGGAATACGTGCGGACGCAATGATGGTGCCGCGTCTTTAGTAATGATGAAGGAATCACAAGCAAAGTCATTAGGTCTGAAGCCTCTCGCACGTATTATTGACTGGGCAACCGCCGGAGTTTCACCTGAAGTGATGGGTATTGGTCCTGTCCCAGCTGTTAATAAGTTGCTAAAAAGAACATCTAAACAAATGGAAGATGTGGATTTAATTGAATTAAATGAAGCATTTGCATCCCAATCGTTGGCAGTGATTCGCGAACTTTCACTTGATCCAGAAAAGGTGAACGTTAATGGTGGAGCGATAGCGCTAGGACATCCTGTTGGTGCAAGTGGTGCCAGAATCATTACCACCCTTTTACATGAGTTGATAAGAAGGAAAGAGCAATTAGGTATCGCTACTTTATGTGCTGGTGGAGGACAAGGAATGGCCATGATGATTGAACGCATTTAACAAGATAGTAACAGTACGTTTAGTAAGACTAGGAATTAAATCATTTCTAGACAATATATAAAAATACGTGTAAAAATGGAGGAATTAATTATGACAGGCAGATTTGAAGGTAAAGTTGCGTTTGTAACAGGTGGAAGTCGCGGAATAGGAAGAGGAATTATTCAACGATTTGCTGAAGAAGGAGCAAAGGTAGCAATTATTGACATAAATGAAGAGGCTCTAAATGAGGCAGCGGATGAATTAAAAGCTCAAGGCTATGAAGTCTATACGAAAGTTGCTAATGTTGTTCATGCAGAAGAAATAGAGGCGGCAATGGAAGAAGTTGTTGCAACATTTGGATCCCTCGATGTACTTGTTAATAATGCGGGCATTCTTCGGGATAACCTATTATTTAAAATGACAGATAGTGACTGGCAGCAAGTAATGGATGTTCATTTAAAAGGTTCATTTAATGCTGCACGTGCAGCCCAGAAACATATGGTAGGCAATAAATACGGAAGAATCATTAACATTTCATCAACATCTGCTCTGGGTAATCGTGGGCAAGCAAACTATGCAACTGCTAAAGCGGGGTTACAAGGTTTAACAAAAACGCTAGCGATTGAGCTTGGTAAATTTGGTATTACTGTAAATGCTGTTGCCCCAGGTTTTATTGAGACGGAGATGACAAAAATAACCGCTCAAAGAATTGGTATTACGTTTGAGGAATTAGTAAAAGCAAGTGTGAAAAATATCCCTGTTAACAGGAGTGGGAAACCAGAAGATATTGCAAATGCTGTTGCCTTTTTTGCAGATGAGCGATCATCATTTGTTAATGGTCAAGTAATCTATGTCGCTGGAGGGCCAAAAGATTAAATCCTATTTTATAGCAAAAGGAGATGTATACATGCTGAAGGAATCGATTGGAAAACGCTCCGATAAAGTTAAAAATGCAGTTGAAAGAGGCCTGGTGAAAAAGTTTGCTGAATCCATTGGTGATTTACATCCTATTTTTATAGATGAAGAATTTGGAAGAAAATCAAGGTATGGCATTAATATTGCACCGCCAACCTTTCCACGGGTCTTTGATTATGGAGAGGTTGATGGACTAAAACTCCCGAGTAAAGGGCTGATTCACGGGGAGCAAACCTATCATTATGAGAGACCGTTAATGGTAGATGAAAAGATTTACTGTTACACAGAAATAAAGGATTACTATGAGAAAAAAGGAATGGGATTTTTCGTATTAAAAAGATATGGGGAAGACCCTAAAGGCAAAATGATCTTCTCATCAGAGCAAGTTATTATCATAACGGAAGCAGTAAGGAAGGTGATGAAGCTTTGAAAAATGTAACAGAATTACAAAACGGTGAATCACTTGAAGATGTAATACTGGAATCTGTATCTAGGCTTGATTTGATTAAATATGCAGGTGCTTCGGGTGATTATAACCCTATCCACACAATCGATGACGAAGCGAAGAAAGCAGGATTACCAGGAATTATAGCCCATGGAATGTGGACAATGGGAAACCTGGCTAAACTTTTCACTCCTTATTATGAAGACGGATTTATTCAAGATTATACGATCCGATTTAAAGGTATGGTTTTTCTAAATGATGTCCTTACTCTAAAAGCAATCGTGCAGGAAGTAAGGGAAACCCACATCGATTTTAACGTGCTGGCTGCCAATCAAGATGGAAAAGAAGTTATCAAAGGAAGTGTACAATTTTTCATATACAAATAGCCAGCATCGAAGCACAACAGAAAAACAAATAGGATACGTTCTTCTTCAGATAACGGCACCTATTAAAAAAGTTCAAAACAAAACGGAACAGATCTGAAGAAGGACGCTAATCAGCATAGGAAATGATTGTACTTGTTAGTTTAAGGGGGAATTCCATGATAACAACGCATGAAAATGAAGTGTATGTTCGATTTTGTGAAACAGATGCAGCTGGTCATGTGAATAATACGAGTTATTTTTTATATCTTGAGGAAGCGCGCACAAAATTCTTTCAAGTACTTGGCATCGATCGAAAGCACCGGGATTCTTCTTTAGACTTTATTTTAGCGTCTACGAAATGTGATTACTTGGCACAATCCTATGCTGGTCAAACGCTACAAGTTTCCACAAATGTATCTAAAATAGGCACGAAAAGTTTTACATTAAACCATTTGATAACTGAAGCAGCTTCAGGAATAGTAATTGCAAAGGGCTCTGCCACCACTGTTTGTTTTAATTATGTGGAGCAAAAAACTGAAGCTATTCCAGATTCATTACGAGAAAATCTAGAAGGTTATGTTGTTGTAAATTAAATATACTGATACGCACTTTCAATAGGCGAATTTACATTCTACAGGAACCTCGATGATCATCTTCTTATCTTTTCCCCTATGCAACGTTAAATTTGACCAATTAATGGACAAATAATGAATGTTTTGTGTCATTTTTACAAATAATTTGATATACTATAAGTAGAAACCGCATGCAACGTGTATGTAGTAATAGGAGATGATTTATGATGGGTATTGCAGTGATGTTTATGTTATTGGCAACGCTTACCCCATACCTATTTATTCGCCTGAAGAAGCGAGTAATTGCTGTAATTCAGAGCGTGTTACTTGTGGGTATGTGGCTATACTTCCTTGAAGTAATGTTCCAGGCTGCACCTGCTGCATTTTCGTTAACATGGTCAATGTTTTATTTGAGTCTTATTCTCGCAGAAGTGGCTTGGGTGATGTTCATCATTCACATGGTTAAACAGCCAGCAACATACAAACGAACTTATCAGTAATAAGAAAACCCCCCTTTTCCTGTGGAGAAGGGGGGTTCTTTTGTTGCTATGCCTCACAGCGAAACAGTTGCAAAACCGCTTGTATAAAGGCAACGAAAGAAATGCTGAGGAAAAGCACTTTTGGTGAATAACCTGAATAGAGTGCTCCCCAGAGTGAAAAAGCAGTGAGTAAAATACAGAGGATAAACCCAATAATAGGCTTCCACTTTAATCCGAATTCATTTGCGTGTTTGTTTAATTCCAAAACCGGTCACCTGCCTCTATATTAATGGTCCATATGCTCCTGGTGTTGTTCTTGCTGATTTGGATCACCGCCATGATCATGGCCGAACGACATGGTAAACAGGGACCCTGCAACAACAATCGAGGCAATTACAAAACCGTGAAACATCATATTCCAGGGTACATGGCCATTTCCGCTTGCGAATTCGGTCATGTGCATAAACATGAACAACTGAATTCCTGCTTGTATGACGGCTAGAGCCATAATGGCAATGATAACCCAGGTTACCGGCAAGTCAGATCTAAGAGCCGTCCAAGCCGCCAGCAATGTGAGGGAAAGGGATAATAGAAAGCCAATAATATGGTTAACTGGGATTTTTCTGGATTGTTTTTGCATGTTAAACCACCATCCCGATTAAATAGACACTTGTAAAAATAAATATCCAAACGACGTCTAAGAAATGCCAGTACAAGCCTACAATGAAGACTTTACGGCTTGTGACTGGTGTAATGCCTCGCTTTGCAATCTGAATGAGGATCAAGATTGCCCAGCCAATGCCCAGTGTCACGTGTAGTCCATGCGTTCCGGCAAGTATGAAAAAGGCTGACCAAAATGCACTGGATTGTAATGTAGCTCCTTCATGGGCATAATGTATGAACTCTTCCACTTCAAAGCCAAGGAACGTTAAACCAAGGACTAAGGTAATTATAAGCCACGTTATTAAGCCTTTCTTTGACCCACGACGCATTTCGTGAATGGCAATTCCACACGTGAAACTGCTGGTGAGTAATAAGAAAGTCATGATGAGTGTGGATCCTGGTTCAAACAGTTCTGCTGGTGTCGGCGCATCCGCAGTTCTTCCAAACAATACGGCATAGGTAGCAAATAATGTTGCGAACAAGGCAATTTCTGCAGCCAGGAAAATCCAGAAGCCAAGAATGCTTAATCGTCCACTTTCTGTTCGGTATTCCAATGGTCCAGATTTAACTTCTTGTTCACTCATGATTTAACCCCCTTGCTTCCTGCTCAATGCGTTTAATTTCATCTACTTGTACATGATATCCTTCATCATAATCAAAGGAACGAACTCCCATCATAATAACTACGCCAACCATACCGATAATTGCGAGTGTAATCCATTCAAAAACAAGCGCGAAACTTGCTAAGAACAGGAGTCCCATCATGATAATCGGTTTTCCTGTATTGCTTGGCATATGAATGGGTTCTAACTTTTCCTCATCAAAGGTTGTTTCACCTTTTTCTTTCATTCCTATAAAAGGGTCGTAGCTATTAATTTCCGGTACCGTTGCAAAATTGTAGTGTGGTACTGGTGTTGGTGTAGCCCATTCTAGGGTTCTGCCATCCCAGGCATCACCTGTTTCTTCTCGCTCACTGTACCTGAAGCTGTAATAAATGTTGTAGACAAAGATGGCAAAGCCAATTCCCATTCCAAACGCTCCAATTGTCGAAATGAAATTAAGCGAGAACCACTCAGGCATGATGTAAAATACTCTTCGCGGCATTCCGTCTAGTCCAACAAAGTATTGTGGGAGGAAACAGACGTGAAAGCCCATGACAAAGAACCAGAAGCTCCATTTGCCAATTCGTTCATTCAATTTGTGTCCGAACATTTTCGGATACCAGTAAATTAATCCTGAGAAACAGGCGAATACCGTACCAGCGATTAACACATAGTGGAAGTGTGCAACCAAGAAGTAGGAATTATGGAACTGAAAATCCGCCGCAGCCATTCCGAGCATCACACCTGTAACCCCACCGATAACAAAGCTCGGGATGAATGCGAGTGCCCACATCATGGATGTCGTAAATTGAATCCGCGATTTATATAACGTTCCCAACCAGTTAAATATTTTCACACCAGTAGGAACTGCAATCAACATCGTTGAAATCGAGAATACTGAGTTGACAAATGCTCCTGCTCCCATCGTAAAGAAGTGATGTACCCATACCAGGAAGCTAAGTCCCGCAATTAGGATAATGGACCATACCATTGCCTTATAGCCGAATAATCGCTTTTTAGCAAATGTCGCAATAACTTCAGAGAAGATACCAAATGCCGGCAAAATGACAATATATACTTCGGGATGTCCCCACATCCAAAACAGGTTCGCCCACATCATTGGTAAACCTTCACCTGTGAGTGTAAAGAATTGCGATCCGAATATACGATCAATTGTCAGTAATGCCAAAGCTACGGTTAATATTGGAAACGCAAAAACGATAATGAAACTAGTTACTAACGTAGACCAAGTGAAAATTGGCATTTGAAACAGTTTCATACCTGGTGCTCGCATTTTTAGGATGGTAACCATTAAATTAATTCCGGTTGCCAGTGTACCAATTCCAGCGAGTTGCAGACCGAGTAAATAAAAGTTTTGACCAGGACCTGGGCTCATCGCTGCGCCTGCAAGTGGTGTATAACTAGTCCAACCTGCATCAGGTGACCCCCCGATAACAAATGAAATGTTAAATAACATTGCACCGAAGAAAAAAGACCAGAAACTTAGTGCATTAATAAATGGAAAAGCAAAGTCCCGAGCACCGATTTGTAAAGGAACTACAATGTTCATCAGGCCTATTAAAAATGGCATTGCCATAAAGATGATCATTACCGTACCATGTGTTGTAAAAATTTCATCATAATGTTGCGCACCTAAGAAATTCATATTTGGAAAGGCTAACTGCACCCGCATCATCATAGCATCCATTCCGCCACGGAATAACATAGCGAGCGCACTTAGGATATACATAATCCCAATTTTTTTATGGTCAACGGTAGTCAGCCATTCGCGCCACAACCAATTCCATTTTTTGAAATAAGTCAAGATGAAAAGAATTGCTGACGACACGAGCACAATAGCAACCATTCCACCGTATATTAGCGGTTCACCTGTAACAAAAAATTCATCGAGTTTCATACGTTCACCTACTTTCCTTTACTAGTCTTCGTTTTTATGTTGGCTGTCATTTTCTAAATGTAACACCTCTTCGTACGTATCACCGTAACGTTTAATGAAATAATCCATGCCTTCTTTTGTTCCGTGATTAACCCACTGCAAGTGAGTTGATGAAAATGTCATTGTTTCTACTATCCCAGGCTCCAATATCGTATTGTATTTATCCTGAGTCAACTTGGGTGCATTCGCTTGTTTTGTATGTACCCAGTCATTAAAGTCGTTTTCATTTTCAGCATATACCTGAAAAGTGTGCTTAGCAAAACCTTCACCATTGAAGTTTGAGTTTCGGCCATCAAATACCCCGGTCTCATCTGCTTGCAGGTACAGTATATTTTGCATACCGGCCATATTGTACTTTTGTCCACCGAGTGCAGGAATCCAAAGTGCCGCCATAGAGCCTGTTGAGGATAATCTAAATTCGATGGCACGATCGGTCGGAATGTGCAAATAATTGACCGTTTCAATGCCTTGCTCTGGATAACTAAAGAACCATTTCCAATTGGCTGATGTCGCATAAACGACGAGTGGTTCTTTTTCACTAGATGATTCTGGTGGATCTTCCAAATCAAAAAGCGTTGTAACAGTAGGGAAGGACAAAGCAGTAACAATCAGAATCGGAATAATGATCCAGATTGCTTCAATGATGTTGTTACCATGCAAATTCGGCTTATAGCTATTTTCCTTTCGATTGGGATGGTCGCGGTATTTTACCAGAATAATTGCAAATGCAACAAACACAACTACTGTAATCCCAGCCATGTAGTAAAGGGAATACACAATAAGATCTTTCTGGCTTTGTGCAACTGGACCTTTCGGGTCGAATACAGTTAATTCGCCACAGCCACTTAACAAGAAAACCATGCAAAGTAGTATCAGGCTAAGCCATTTTGTCCGATGGATTTTTTTACGGTTCATGAGGAAACACTCCCACTGAATATAGTTAACATATAGTTACGTATTAATGGTCTTTTGTGGATAGTATAACAAATGGAAGAAGGAATCGAATAGTTATAAGCGGCTTCCCATCAAAAGTTCGCTATTTTGTCGGAATTCTGCTACAAAATGTTCGATGATTAGCTTGTTTGTACGGCTCACCATTATCACATCTTCACATACGTTAGCAATAGATAAAAATTCAATGTATGGAGGAATATAATGAGTAATTCCTATCTAGACTTGTTAGCTTATTTTGGAATTGGTGGGGCGCATCCGGGTGGAAGTGAGTTAACAAAAAAGCTAGTAAGCAATGAGAATATCCAATCTGACCATTATGTTTTAGATATTGGCTGTGGGACAGGGCAGACAGCAGAATTCTTAACTCAAACCTATGGTTGTAAAGTTGCAGCCGTAGACAATCATCCCATTATTATTGAAAAAGCAAGACAAAGGTTTACGAAAGGAATGGAACTTGTGGAGGTCATAGAAGGGGACGCACAGGACTTATCATTTAGTCAAAATACGTTTGACTTTGTTCTAGCAGAATCCGTTATCACCTTTAGTCATATCGACAAGACATTATCAGAGTTATTTAGGGTATTAAAACCAAATGGATCCATGCTTATAATAGAAATGACAGCTGAAAGACCTCTTTCTGCAGCAGCACAAAAAGAGGTAAGCAGCCTCTATGGGATAGATGAAGTGTTATGTGAAGAGCAGTGGGAAGAGAAGATCCATCGTGCTGGTTTCACTAATGTTGTAACCATCGATACACCAAAAGAGCTAACCCAAACAGAAATTACGGACATGAACCCATCCGAATATATTTCTGAACAACTATATGATTTATGGGATCAGCACACATCAATTCTGGAACAATCCACTGTTCCTCTTGGTTATCGCGTATTCCGTTGTTGGTGAGATGAAGGGGCAGGTTAAAAGGGAAACAGGATTATTCAGATGGAAACTTTGATTCCGCTATCATTTCTTCGGAAGGTATCGTTAGTAGATTAGTATTGTTGATGTTTTCATGTAGTTTGCAAAATGAATCGACAATCTGAAATCCTATGGTATACCCAATCCACTTTGGAAGCGTCTCATTTCCATCACCATACAAAAAGGCGTGGTGCTGATTGGTTCCTTTCATATGTAAATTGGGAACAAAGGCTTTTTTCCAGATAGGCAAAACATCGTCATACGTGTACAGATGTGTCCACGGCGCTAACCATTTGTCACCATACAATGCTTGAACAGCACACTCCCCCAGCCCTTCCAAAACAAGCGAATCTTTTAATGGTAAGTCATCTATCTTCTCGTTTAAAAAGCTTAATCTGCAAGCATGATTATACTCATGAGCTAAAAGGGCTTTTACTTCTTCCGTTCCTACATGTGGAGACAAAAATAAAAATAATGCTTCATTGAATGTTGCTCCATTTTTACGAGTGAAACTATTTATGGTCGGTAGTTGAGCCTGCTTTATCGGAAATATAATGATAGGAAAATCCGGCCCATTCCATTTCTTCCTTAAATAGTTGTATTCTAGTTCCACAACTTCCCATATCTTAGACGCTAACATTTTATGAATGGAAGGAATGATAGTAGTTTGTTCATCAGGTTCAAATAGCCCATAGTTTACTAATATATAATGTATTTCCTCTATATTCATCCAGGGAAATAAGCTTTTCAGCGGGCTGCATAATACCTCACAATGAACAGCATAGGAATCCTTAGAGTCTTTGGATTTTCTTGTGTATTCACGTAACCATGGGCGTGAGTCGATAAGTGGCAAGCTATTTACCTCCTTTTTTTGCGTGCTTTCTTTATGTATATGTGTAATGGTAAATGTGTAGTAGCAAAAGAATGGAACCTCCTCTTCAGTAACTTTTGTAGAACATGTGTAGTCGTCCATGCAAATTACAATTTGTTTCATAGTCTAATAGTACATAATAATTTTATGTAAATCTGACGAAAAAGGAGGAGACATATGACTCAATCGCATATGTATGACCTTTGTTGCAGGTACAAAGGAAAAAATGTACGAATAGCTTGTAAGGATGGCAGGACTCATGTGGGACATATTACTAGAGTCGATAGAGGGAATGTTTGGATTCGCCCTAGAGGGAACCATGGAGGATGTTACGGTTACGGATTCTTTGGTGGATACGGTGGTTATGGTGGTAACGGATACTCCGTTGCTCTCGGTGCTATTGCCGGGATTGCTTTAGCATCTGCCTTTTTCTGGTAATAATAAAATGGTTTGCCAATGAATGAAGAGGAGTTTTTTTTACTTGAAAAAAGGAACCTCATTTTCAGCTTGGATCATATAGAAAAAGGGTGACGAGAATTTCTCATCACCCTTTTTACTAAGCAAGGAAAGTATAAGTTTTGGCGTTATATATCTGGCTCCAGCGCCTAGACACGACAAGCATAAGCAGTTCGCTTCCGTGCGAGCAAAGCACCCACACTGCACCGGTCTGCTTATGCTTGTCGTGTCTTTCAAGGCGCCCTGAGCTTTTCTTGTTCTATTATGTCGGGGTGACGAAGTTCTTTTAGTCACGTGACCAATGCTCACTCGTAACACTTGTTTCAGCGAATTCCAGAGTGGTTCGGTAAGGCTTAAAGTCAACCTCCTTATTGACCGCGTAGAGACTTTCTGGGGAAACAAGGAATAGCGCAAGTACTTCATTATAGACATAGCGGTCAATATCTTCCGCTGCTCTTAAAATTTGTTCACGCTCCGTTTGAAGGGTCATTCTCGTATACAGACGACTAAACTCAGGTTGAATTACACCCGCACGAAGAGCACCATCTTTTCCGAAAAATTCACGATGGAAAAAAGCGGGTGTCCCTTCTAAAAATAGTGCACTTGCTGATGCGATCAGGATATCCCAGTTTGGAACAAGTTTCTTTTCGGCCAAAATTTTCATCCATTCCAGGCGTTGATTATCAGGTATGACGAACACGTTAACCTCAATATTCAATGCGGTCTTCAAATCATCCGCAATGAGGTAGGTCATTTTTTTATAGTCAGTTGTTGTTGCTAATACGAGTGGTCTTCCTTTTGGCCAAAATGTTTCATGAAAGAGTCTTCCAGCTTCCTCAGGTGCATGCGGAATGGCTTTCAGTCCTTCAGGGAAGTCAAAAGCCCATGGCGGTGTTAAGGCAGGAACAATATCTGCGCAGCCGTTAAACCCTTCAGAAACCAATTTCACGCGATCTACCGCGAGATTGATTGCCAGTCGTAACTGCCTATTTTCGAAATCAACATCTATATTAAAACGGTTAAAGACACCTGCAATAACTTCGTTTCCTTTTACGTTAACTAAATCAGCAAAGGAAGATGATTTAACCCGATCTATCTGGCTTGGCGGAACATTTGTTACAATGTCAACTTCGCCTACAGTAGACAGGCATAGATCAAGTGCTTTTTGCTTAGTAAGATCGTTTCGAAAAACAACACGTTCAAGTCGTGGCACGCGTCCGGTATTCCAATAATTTCGGAATGCGTCAAGAACAACCCTCGGCGTGCGAAGTTCATGCTTTTTTAACCATGTAGATGTAAGTGGAGCTCTTTCCATTATCGCAATCTCATTGACAATGGATGAGTATCCTTCAGCTAATTTGAATGGTCCCGTGCCCCACGGGCCAGGTGCGTCGAGTACTCACCAATGTCCCTCGCCACTGCCTTGGGTAATATAGCCAAACCCAAGTTTATTAAAAAATAAAGTGTTCGCCATATGCACGGCACGTAATTTCGCCTTTGCTAAGCCAGAAGGATACGGAAAGTGAAAACGTACCGTATAGTCATCCACTGTTTCTAGTTGTGTTGCTTCGGGCAGGTTCAGCCAGGTGCCTGGGGGATGGGGGGCTGCCCATTGATGCAGTTGGTTGAAGCTGTTCTGGACAGTCCGTGCTGTAAAAGGTTCACCATCTTGGAATACAACCCCTTTTTGCAACGGTAGTTCAAGTGTAAGGTCATTCACCCATTTTGCTTCTTTAGCAAGGTTCGGAATAATGCGCCCGAGCGGATCTGCTCTAACTAACTCTTCCATGGAATTAGAAAGCACATATAACCAATTAAGTGGCGATGGATCAAAAACGTAAATCATTCCTTTAGGTGCTGATTGACTTGCATTTTTATTAGGATTCATTTGTACCCTCCTTTGCACTATTAGATTATATGCGAAGGTTCATTTTTTATAGCAGGAAACATAGCGTTTTTTCGGCTAATGATTGCAGTTGGTTGTCATTCATTCTATAGTCAATAATAGGGAGATTCTGTTGAACAGGGGATTGTAGATATCAGCGAAATTTGAAATAATAGTAATTAATAAACGAAAGAAATAGTTGGCTTTTAAAAACGGGGGATGTTCATATGCAGTCACTAAAAGGTATTTACGGAGAAGAAATTTTTGAAGCGCTCTTTGAGAATGCCTACCATTGTTTTGTTGTTGTGGACGAGCAAGGATTGATTACTTATATCAATAATACGTATTGTCAGTTTCTAGAAGTTGATAAAACAAAAGTAATCGGAATGCATGTCACAGATGTTATTGAAAACTCCAGGATGCATATAGTTGCTCAATCGGGTGAAGAAGAAATCGCTGACCTTCAATATATACGTGGTAACCATATGATTGCAAATAGAATTCCAGTCCGTTCAGGTGGAAAGGTTGTGGGAGCGGTTGGAACCGTTCTTTTTCGAGATACAAAGGAATGGATGAAAATGAACAGTCATATAAAAGACCTTTTATCAGAGCTCGAACATTACCGTAACCAATTGAAAAATAATCAGGGAGCTACATATTCCCTCCATGATATAGTTGGTAGCTCTCCGCAAATGAATGATCTTAAAAATAAAGTTAAAAAAGTCTCTCCTGGGGATGTCTCCATCTTATTAACAGGAGAAAGTGGAACAGGGAAAGAGTTGTTTGCACACAGTATCCATCACTTGAGTGAGCGCAATTCCAAACCTTTTATTAAAGTTAACTGTGCAGCTATACCTGAACATCTGTTAGAATCTGAACTGTTTGGTTATAAGGATGGTGCTTTTACAGGGGCGAAAAAGGGTGGTAAGTTAGGTAAGTTTCAACTGGCGGATGGTGGCACGCTGTTTTTAGATGAAATTGGTGACATGCTATTAAGTGCCCAAGTAAAGATTTTAAGAGTTTTACAAGAGGGGGAGATTGAGGCAGTTGGAGCGGTTGAATCCCAGAAACTAGATGTGAGAATTATAGCTGCGACAAACCAGACATTGGAAAAACTGGTAGAAAAGCAACTCTTTAGAGAAGACTTGTTTTATCGCATTAATGTCGTGCAAATAAACATTCCGCCACTTAGGAATCGAACAGAAGATTTGCGCGTGTTATCTAAGTATATTCTTCATAAGGTGACAATCCGTACAGGAAAAAGAGTCATTGATTTTGACGCAAATGTAATGGATCGTTTCATGCAATACCGATGGCCAGGGAATATAAGAGAATTAGAAAACGTGATCGAATCCGCAGTTCATTTGACCAACACCGAGACTATTATGGTTGAAGACTTACCAGATCGTATCCAGCCAAATTCTTATTTACTGAAACAGAATGGTAGTCTAAAAGACATTATGGAAGTAACAGAAAAACAGGCTATTGAAAGAGCTTTAAAGAAAGTAAACGGTGACAAATTGAAAGCAACTAAAATGTTAGGAATAGGGAAATCGAACATGTATGAGAAAATAAAAAAATATGGATTGTAAAATTTTCCGAATTCCCGGAAAGGCTTTCCGTTATTCTGGAATATTTTATTTTTTCAGGTTTAAGTAAGGGCTTACATTATTGTCAAACTAAACCAAAATCCCATTTTCCGTAAAATCGGAAAATGGGATTTTTCACGTTAAGTTGAACAGCGTTAGTAGCACGTTTTTTATCGTTTAAAAGTTGGCATACATATTGCATGTATAAGTGTGAGGGTAATTAATAATTTCGGGTTCTTGTTCAGCACGGAATCCTTATAAAAAAGTAGGAGGGTTTTCACTATGGTAGCGGAAAAGGTTGTTTTAATCACGGGAGCTGCAAGTGGTATTGGCTACGAAATTGGCGTTGAATTTGTTAAAGATGGAGCTAAAGTAGTTTTTTCTGATATTGACGAAAAGAAAGTAAAGGATGTCACTGACAAATTAAACCAGGAAGGTTATACCTGTTTCGGGATGGGGTGTGATGTAACAAAAGAAAAAGATCTTATGACTGCTATTGATACGACAGTTGAACGATACGGTAGAATCGATGTACTTATTAACAATGCAGGATTACAGCACGTAGCTTCGATTGATGATTTTTCAACGGAAAAGTTCGAGTTTATTACAAAAGTGATGCTAGTGGGTCCATTCATGGCAACAAAACATGTATTTCCAATTATGAAAAAGCAAGGGTTTGGTCGAATCATTAATATGTCATCTATTAATGGCCTAATTGGGTTTGCCGGAAAAGCGGCTTATAACAGCTCCAAACATGGTGTAATTGGATTAACAAAAGTGGCTGCATTAGAAGGGGCGGAAGATGGGATTACGGTTAACGCTATTTGCCCAGGTTATGTGGATACTCCTCTCGTTCGAAATCAGCTGGAGGATTTAGCCAAAAATCGTAACATTTCGTTAGAAAAAGTGCTTGAGGAAGTAATTTATCCATTGGTTCCGCAAAAGCGCTTATTGTCAGTTCAGGAAATTGCGGATTATACGATGTTCCTAGCTAGTGATAAGGCAGGGGGAGTGACAGGGCAAGCAGTGGTCATCGACGGAGGATACACAGCCCAATAATCACCGTTTTCTACGAGAATAATAGTAAGCATTCATATTTTCATTTTAATCATGGAGGGATTTTATGTTTGGAATAATACTTGGTCTTATTGTATTAATGGCACTGGCCTACCTAGGATGGTCGATAATATGGGTAGCACCTATTGCTGCAGGGGTAGTTGCACTAACAGGGGGACTTGATTTACTAGATGCATATAAAGACACCTATATGAGTGGATTTGTATCGTTTGCAAAAGATTGGTTTCCTGTTTTCATGCTTGGTGCAGTTTTTGGAAAATTAATGGAAGACACTGGAATGGCAAAATCAGTTGCTGTTGCATTAACAAAAATCATCGGTACCAAGAGAGCAATTTTGGGTGTATTAGTTTCTGCAGCCGTGTTAACCTACGGCGGAGTAAGTTTATTCGTAGTGGTATTTGCCGTTTATCCACTTTCATTATCATTGTTTCGTGAGGCCAATATAAGTAGAAAATTAATACCAGCAACAGTTGCACTAGGTGCGTTCACCTTCACAATGACAGCAATACCTGGGACACCACAAATTCAAAATTTAATTCCCATGGAGTATTTTAATACAACTGCAACAGCAGCTCCTATTATGGGAATAATCGCTGGATTAATCATGGCGGTGGGTGGATATTTGTATCTCCGGTGGCGTGAGAAAAGATTGACAGCAAACGGAGAAACGTACACAGAGCCAAAGGATAATAAAATTATTGATGTTGAAGGAAAAACACCTTCCTTTCTACTATCTTTGTTACCACTTCTAGCGGTACTTATTACGTTGAATGTATTTAAGTGGGATATTGTGACCTCTCTGATTTCGGGAATTGTGTTAATTATGCTACTAAACCTGCACAAATTTAAAGGCTTTGTAAAAGCTATTAATAGTGGAGCAGTTGGTTCAGTTACAGCAATTATTAATACAAGTGCCGCTGTAGGATTCGGTACTGTTGTCAAAGCTGTACCTGGATTTGATAAGCTTACGGAAGTCTTACTCGGAGTGAAAGGTAATCCTTTAATTTCTGAAGCGATTGCTGTCAATGTGCTAGCTGGTGCAACTGGCTCGGCTTCAGGCGGTTTAGGGATAGCATTGGAAGCTCTTGGGGATAAGTATTATAAAATTGCCCAAAATACTGGAATCGATCCAGAACATCTTCACCGGGTTGCTTCCCTATCATCTGGTGGATTAGATGCACTTCCGCATAATGGAGCGGTGCTAACACTGTTTGCGATAACTGGTATGACACATAAAGATAGTTATAAAGATATATTTGTTGTTGCTGTATTAATTCCAGTAATTTCAGTGGTAGTAGTTATTTTATTAGCTGCTTTAGGAGTTTTTTAATAAATTTTGGAAATATTAAATTCCTACTTGATTTATCGGATTAATTGCAATACACTATATATTAATTAAATATTCTTATCAAGAGAAGCCGAGGGAATGGCCCTGTGAAGCTTCAGCAACCTCTGACAAATGTCAGAAAGGTGCTAATTCCTTGGGAGATAAGAGCGGATATTCTAAAAGTATCAAGTTAAAGCCCTCTTTTCTCATTAAAAGAAAAGGGGGCTTTTTTACTGTACTCTGCTTATGCTTGTCGTGTCTTTCCAGGCACCCTGAGCTTTTCTTAATTGGGAATAAAACAGGCCAGTTGCCTCCGCTTTTTTATTTATAAATAGAAAGGATGATCGTTGTGAGTGAAATTGTAATTATATCGGGAAGTCCTTCTGAATTTTCACGGTCAGATCAAGTACTGAAATATTTAGGAACGTTACTTAAAAAGGAACACTTTTCCGTGACTCATATTTCTGTAAAAGATGTGCCATATGAAGATTTATTTCTCGGGAAATATGACAGCCCAGCAATTAAAGATATCGCTACATTAATCCAAGACGCTAAAGGTGTTATTGTTGGATCTCCAGTATATAAAGGCGCTTATTCAGGAGTACTAAAAACATTACTCGATGTCTTGCCGCAGGATGTACTACAACATACGCCAGTACTTCCACTAATGACGGGTGGAAGTATGTCCCATCTGCTGGCAATTGAGTATACATTGAAGCCTGTATTAGCAACATTAAAGGGGCACAATTTAAAAGGACTTTATCTACTTGACAGTCAAATTGATAAACAGAAAGAAACCCCCATTATCGATGACGGTGTTTTAGAACGCACGAAAAAGCAACTCTATTATTTTACTGACCTAGTAAACAGTCAAAGTGTGGTAGTTCCATCAGTCTGATAGCTAAAGATAATCAAGGAGGAGTTACTAATATATGACAAAAAAGAGAATTTACTTGAATGCATTTGATATGAACTGTGCTGGTCATCAATCGCCTGGTTTATGGACTCATCCGGATGATGAATCACACCGTTATAAGGATAGCGAGTACTGGATAGAACTTGCCAAACTTTTGGAAAAAGGCCGTTTTGATGCTGTATTTATTGCAGACGTGTTAGGTATGTATGATGTATATGATGGATCACGGGATGCAGCTGTTCGCCAAGGGGCGCAGTCTCCGGTCAATGACCCGTTATTAGTTGTTCCGTTAATGTCCGCAGTAACGAAACATCTCGGGTTTGGCGTTACAGCTTCTGTCACGCATGAACATCCATATCCATTTGCCCGCCGGATGACGACGCTTGACCATTTAACAAATGGACGAGTGGGGTGGAATATTGTTACTTCTTATTTAAAAAGCGCGTCAGTAAACATCGGACTTAATGATCAATTAAAACATGATGAACGTTATGATTTAGCGGCTGAATATTTGGATGTCTGCTACAAGCTTTGGGAAGAAAGCTGGGAAGACGGTGCTGTTCAGTTAGATAAAGAAAAGGGGATTTATACCGACCCAGACAAAGTTCATGATATAAAACATGAAGGAACGTATTTTAAAGTTCCTGGCGCCCATCTGAGCGAACCATCAACTCAACGGACACCTGTTATTTATCAGGCAGGAGCATCCACGAAAGGGCGTGCATTTGCAGCGAAAAATGCGGAATGTGTTTTTATTGGTGCTCCAACAGTTGCTACTGCTAAAGATACCGTTACACGATTACGGGCTGATATCGAAAAAGCGGGAAGGTCACGAGATGAAGTGAAAATTCTTACAATGTTTGTACCAATCGTTGGCAGAACCGAAGAAGAAGCCAAAGCAAAGTATAATGATTATAAGAAACATATTAGCACGGAGGGCGCGCTCGCTCTATTTGGAGGCTGGACTGGTGTCGACTTATCCGGCTATACCCAAGATCAGGTTATAAGTTATATAGAAAATGACTCGATCCGATCAGCACTTGAAAATTTCACTAATATTTTTCCTGATAAACCATCGACTGTAAAGGATATTATAAACGCTATAGGTATTGGCGGCATGGGGGCTTCATCCGTCGGAACACCTGAACAAATTGCCGATACAATGGAAGAATGGGTAAATGAAGGCGGAGTTGATGGATTCAATATTGCGTATGCCATTACACCCGACACATTTAAGGATTTCATCGAACTTGTTGTACCAATTTTACAGGAAAGGGGCGTGGTTCGAAAAGAATATGAGGGAAGTTCTCTCAGGGATAATCTGTTTGGACGTGGAAATCAATTGCCAGAACATCATCCTGGCAAACAGACGAATGGTTTGGTTGTGAGATAAGGTTTATAAAAAGTGACAGCTTTATAAGTGACCAGTTTAACCGATTATCTATTGTGTTATCAATTTATGGCGCGCCATAATTTACAGCGGTAGCAATGCCTGTTATGGCGTGTGTATTGAATTTTTGTAAAAATAAACTTCCAATTTACTGAAACCCCTGTAACCTTGAGAAAAACTTTTTCACAAACGCATAAAATATCTTTTCAGAAGGTGCTAGATTTTTTTCTTTCTGTTTAATAACTCCTACAGTCCTTCTAACTTCGGGAATTTTAATGGGAATTTTAACGGTCATCCTTGGTGTTGACTCATGAAATGTACTCTCTGGTAAGAGTGTTACGCCAATTCCAGCGGACACAAGACCTTTAATAGCGTCTAAATCTTCTCCCTCAGATGAAACTTTTGGTACGAATCCCACCTGTTTACATGCATCTATGATTACTTTTTCCAGTACATAACCTTTAGGAAAGCTAACAAATTCATCGTTTTTCAAGTCAGTAAGATAGAGGCTTTCCCTTCCAGCCAAAGGATGATTTAGTGGCAGTAAAGCTAAAACATTTTCTGTAAATAATATATGGCTATCGATTTCTGGGTCATCCTTAGGGACAGGGCCAAGAAAAGCCACATCGATTTCGTCCTTTTTTACGGAATCAATCAAAAATTTATAAGAACCCTGCCGTAAATGAAACGCAACATTTGGGTATTCATCCTTAAAAGCAGAGATGACACTTGGCAGTAGGTGACTTGATAAACTTGATGGAAAGCCAATTTTAATTGTCCCGCGTTCAGGGTCTAAGTATTCATCGATTTGTTTTTTGGCGTTATCTATCGCCTTCATCGCAATCTTCGTATGCGTATAAAACGTCTTTCCTATTTGAGATAGTTTGATATTCCTGCCTTCACGGTCAAATAAGGTGACTCCAAGCTCTCCCTCTAAATTAGCGATTTGCCTGCTTACTGCCGATTGGGCAACATGTAAGTTTATTGCTGCTTCGGACATGTGTTCCCGCTCTGCGACTTCCATAAAATAGCGTAGTTGACGTAGTTCCATTTCCTATCCCCCCATTCATATCAAAAACAGATTGTTTTAATCTAAATTATATATTGTTTAGATTAATTTGAAAACCTATAATTGAAATAAGACCATAAACGGAATGAGAACGGGGGTATTAATGATGAGTTATAATAAAATACCAAAAGCTCAAGGCCTTTACCGCCCTGAATTTGAACATGATGCATGTGGAATCGGCTTGTATGCACACATGAATGGGGTCCCGACGCATGACATTGTAAAAAAAGGACTCCACATGCTTTGCCAACTAGACCATCGCGGGGGACATGGAAGTGATCCCTTGACAGGAGATGGGGCAGGATTAATGGTTCAAATTCCAGATCATTTTTTCAGGAAAGATTGTCCGGAAATGAACTTGCCTGAAAAAGGGCGCTACGGTGTTGGGATGATTTTTTTCTCGAATGACGATGATAATCGGGAAGAGGCGGAAGCTCAAATTAATACTTTTATAAACCAAGAAGGGCAATCAGTGCTTGGTTGGAGAACTGTACCAACAAATGTCGGAAAAATCGGAAATAAGGCAAAAGAAAGTTGTCCATTAATCCGCCAAGTATTTATTGGTGCAGACCCAACTATAAACGAAAATGCAGAATTTGAACGGAAATTATACATCATTCGTAAGCAAGCAGAAAAAGTAGCTTTAGAACGCGCGGAGCGTTTTTATTTTACTAGTCTTTCAAGCCAAACCATTGTCTATAAAGGGTTATTAACACCGGAACAATTAGATACTTTCTATGTTGACTTACAAGACCCGGATTTTGTATCTGCTTTTTCAATGGTACATTCTCGCTTTAGTACAAATACATTTCCAAGCTGGGAAAGAGCTCACCCGAATCGCTATTTGATGCATAATGGGGAAATCAATACATTAAGAGGTAATGTTAACTGGATGAAGGCACGTGAGGAACAGTTTGTCTCGGATGCCTTCGGTGATGATTTGGAAAAAGTCCTTCCGATTCTGGATGCGGATGGAAGTGATTCATCCATATTGGATAACGCGTTAGAATTTCTTGTATTAGCCGGCAGAAAACCAGCTCATGCTGCTATGATGCTGATCCCAGAGCCATGGGTTAATAATCCACATATGTCCAGAGAAAAGAAAGCTTTCTACGAGTATCATAGTTCATTAATGGAGCCTTGGGATGGACCAACGACTATTTCATTTACGGATGGTAAACAAATTGGGGCAATCTTGGATAGGAATGGGTTGCGGCCGGCAAGGTACTATGTGACAAAAGATGATTATCTAATCTTTTCATCAGAGGTGGGTGTCATCGATGTTGAAGAGGACAATGTCTTGTATAAAGACCGTTTGAGCCCTGGAAAAATGCTCTTGCTCGATCTAGAAGAAGGGCGGATTATTTCGGATGACGAAATTAAAACGGAAATGTCTGAAGCGGAGCCTTATCGCAAATGGTTAGATGAGCAACTGATTAAACTTACGAATAAAGTGGAGACGCTTGATGAAATGCCGTTTGACAATTTGGTGACAAGACAAAAAGCGTTTGGTTATACGTATGAAGATATTCAAAAATATTTGATTCCTTTAGTGGCAGATGAGAAGGATCCAATTGGGGCCATGGGTAATGATGTGCCACTAGCGGTATTATCTGATCATCCACAATCATTATTTTCTTATTTCAAGCAATTATTTGCACAGGTTACGAATCCGCCAATCGATGCATATCGTGAACAACTCGTTACGTCAACTATGAGTTTATTGGGACCTGAAGGGGATATTTTACATCCAAGCGAAGTGAATTGTCGTAGACTCCAAGTAGACACACCCGTGTTGTCTAATCGTCAGCTTCGATTATTAAAGGCGGATAGCTATCCAGGATTTACTAGTAAGACGATAGACACGTTATTTTACGGGGATCTGGAAAGTACGCTTGAGCAGATTTGTAAAGATGTTGATAAGGCAATCGAAGAAGGTATTAGCATGCTTATTCTCACGGATCGTAACATGGACGCGCAAGCTGTAGCGATTCCATCACTGCTTGCAGTAAGTGCATTGCACCAGCACCTTGTCTCGCGTGGTACCCGTACGAAAGTGAGTATCATTGCTGAAACTGGTGAGGCGAGAGAGGTTCATCATTTCGCAGCCTTGATTGGTTATGGTGCAAATGCGATCAATCCGTATCTTGCATACGCAACATTGAGTCAAACAATCAATGAAAACAACTTAAATTACAGCTATCACGATGCGGTGAGCAAATACATTCGTGGGATTACCGAAGGCGTTGTAAAAGTAATGTCCAAAATGGGGATTTCCACCATTCAAAGTTACCGCGGCGCACAAATTTTTGAAGCAGTGGGCATCAGTAAGACTGTCATCGATTGTTATTTTACAGGGACTGCTTCCCAACTCAGTGGAATTGAATTAGATACGATTGCTGATGAAGCGGCAAATCGTCATAAAAGTGCCTATGCAGATCATATCGACAGTACCCTGGATTCTGGAAGTGATTTTCAATGGAGAAAAACGGGCGAGCATCATGCATTTAATCCAAAAACTATTCACACCCTGCAATGGGCTTGTCGAAGAGGCGATTATAATCTTTTCAAGCAGTACTCAATAGCGGCAAATGAAGAGAGAATTAACTTTTTACGGAATTTGTTTACGTTTAAGAAAACGAATCCTGTACCAATAGAAGAAGTGGAACCTGCCGACACAATCGTGAAACGGTTTAAAACAGGGGCTATGTCATTTGGTTCATTAAGTCAGGAAGCCCATGAATCATTAGCTATCGCGATGAACAGGATCGGTGGTAAAAGTAATAGTGGTGAAGGTGGAGAGGATCCGAAGCGGTTTACGGTAGATGAAAATGGTGACTCGCCTAGAAGTGCTATCAAACAAATCGCTTCTGGACGCTTCGGTGTGAAAAGCCATTATCTAGTTAACGCTGATGAACTGCAAATTAAAATGGCCCAAGGAGCAAAACCTGGTGAAGGTGGGCAATTGCCAGGCAAAAAGGTGTATCCATGGGTAGCGAATGTACGTGGATCTACTCCTGGCGTTGGTCTGATATCGCCTCCTCCGCATCATGACATTTATTCCATTGAGGATATGGCACAACTGATCCATGACTTGAAAAATGCCAATCGCGATGCTCGCATCAGTGTAAAACTTGTTGCAAAAGCAGGGATTGGGACGATTGCTTCTGGTGTTGCAAAAGGTAAGGCAGATGTCATTTCTGTTAGTGGATATGACGGTGGTACTGGTGCTTCACCAAAAACAAGCATTAAGCATACAGGACTTCCTTGGGAGCTAGGGCTGGCTGAAACACATCAATCCTTGATGTTAAATGGACTTCGAGATCGCGTTGTATTAGAGACGGATGGCAAGCTGATGACTGGAAAAGATGTGGTTATGGCCGCATTACTCGGTGCAGAAGAGTATGGGTTTGCGACAGCACCACTTGTTGTTCTTGGCTGTGTCATGATGAGAGTATGCCATGTGGATACGTGTCCAGTAGGCATTGCCACCCAAAACCCGGAACTAAGGAAAAAATTCATGGGTGATCCTGATCATGTTGTTAATTTTATGCACTATATTGCCGAGGAAGTTAGAGAAAGTATGGCAGAGTTAGGTTTTACGACCATGGAGGAAATGATTGGACGGACGGATGTGTTAGATGTAAGTGATCGAGCTAAAGCACATTGGAAAGCAAAGTATTTAGATTTGTCCCCATTGCTTTACCAAGTAGATGGATCAAGAACCTGTCAAACAAGCCAAAACCATCACCTTGATGAGTCATTAGATTTAGGTGAAATTCTTCCTGCAGTAATGCCTGCTATCGAGCAGAAGGAACAAGTAGACCTCTCGTATCCTATCAGAAATACAAATCGTGTGGTAGGAACAATAGTAGGTAGTGAGATATCTAAACGCTATGGTGAAGAAGGCTTACCAGAAGACACGATTACGCTACGATTTACAGGGTCTGCAGGGCAAAGCTTTGGTGCCTATACTCCAAGGGGCATGTCGCTATGGCTAACTGGTGATGCGAATGATTATGTTGGAAAAGGGTTATCTGGCGGAAAAATGGTTGTCTCTTCCCCAACAGAAGCAAAGCATTATGAATCCAGTAACGTCATCATCGGAAACGTGGCATTTTATGGTGCTACTAGCGGCGAAGCATATATAAATGGATATGCAGGTGAACGTTTTGCTGTTCGAAATAGCGGTGCAAACGTTGTGGTTGAAGGAATCGGAGACCATGGATGTGAATATATGACCGGCGGACGTGTCGTCATTTTAGGTGAAGTTGGTAAGAACTTTGCAGCCGGAATGTCAGGTGGTAATGCCTACATTCTTGCGGAGGATCTAGCAGATTTCAAACAGTTATGTAATAAAGAACTGATTGAATTTGAACCACTCATGGACCGTTATGAGATAGAGCAAGTAAAACAAATGGTCGAAAACCATGTTCGGAACACAGAAAGTTTTAAAGGGGCATACGTCCTAAATAACTGGGATGATAGTGTGAAAAAGTTCGTGAAAGTTACCCCGATAGATTATAAATTAATGCTTGAAAGAATTCAAGGCTACAAGAATGGTGGTTTAACAGATGAAGAAGCAGCAATGAGTGCTTTTCAATCTAAAGATCAAAAGAAATCCATTGATATAGAACCAGAAAAACCCGAGGTAGTAACATTATAGGGAAGAAAGGAGAGCTAAAGTTTGGGAAAAACAACAGGATTTATCGATTATCAACGCGAAGAGTCTAAAGAACGGAATCCCCTCTCACGACTTAATGACTGGAAAGAATACGATACTCCTTTCTCTGATGATGTATTAAGCAGACAAGGCTCGCGGTGTATGGACTGCGGTACTCCTTTTTGCCAAATGGGTGATGAAATTAATGGTACTACTACTGGATGTCCGATTTATAATTTAATTCCTGAGTGGAATGACTTAGCATATCGGGGACAATGGAAAGAAGCATTGAAGCGGCTGTTAAAAACGAACAATTTTCCAGAATTCACTGGAAGAGTATGTCCAGCCCCATGTGAAGGATCCTGTACAGTCGCTATTTCTGATCCCGCAGTCGCAATTAAAAGCATTGAGCGGGCGATCATTGATAAAGGATTTGAAAACGGTTGGATGACACCGCGGATCCCGCAAAAAAGAACAGGTCAATCAGTTGCTGTTATAGGATCTGGCCCAGCGGGATTAGCCAGTTCTGACCAATTGAACCAAGCAGGTCATACTGTAACAGTCTATGAACGTGCAGATCGTGCGGGCGGATTATTAATGTATGGCATTCCAAATATGAAACTAGAAAAAGATGTTGTCGAGCGAAGAATTAGATTACTAGAGCAAGAAGGCATTAATTTTGTGCTAAACACCGAAATAGGAAAAGACATATCATCTGAGGAATTAAAAGATAAGCATGATGCAGTTATCCTATGTACGGGCGCCCAAAATCAACGAGACTTGATTATTGAAGGAAGGGAAGCAAAGGGAATTCATTTTGCCATGGATTATCTAACGGCTTCCACAAAAAATTTACTAGGTTCTGAATTGGAAGAGAACGAATTCATTGATGCCAAGGGAAAAGATGTGATCGTCATTGGCGGAGGGGATACAGGTGCGGATTGTATCGCAACAGCGCTTCGTCACGATTGCAATAGTGTAGTTCAATTTGGTAAACATCCAAAACTTCCACTAGCTAGAACGGAAAGCAATATGTGGCCTGAATACCCGAATCTATTTACGGTTGAGTATGCACACAAGGAAGCAACAGCCAAATTTGGTGAGGATCCACGTAATTACTCGATCCAGACGAAACAGTTTATTTCAGATGATAATGGGGATTTAAAAGAGCTTCATACCGTTGAAATGGAAAAAGTGAAAGATGAAGAAGGTAAGTTTGTTTTTCATGAAATTCCAGGTACGGAAAAAGTTTGGCCAGCGCAACTTGTGTTCATCGCAATTGGGTTTGAAGGCCCTGAACCACAATTACTGCAACAGGTTGGGGTGAATACAAATAACCGTAATGTTGAGGCAAAGTACGGTGAATTTGCTACAAACGTCGAAAAGGTTTTTGCGGCTGGTGATGCAAGACGTGGGCAAAGTTTAATCGTGTGGGCCATAAACGAGGGCCGTGAAGTAGCTCGCAAAGTTGATCATTATTTAATGGGAAGTACGGTGTTACCATCTTATTTAGAAGTATAGAACATAATTAGTGACCCTCTCCTTGGTGAAGGAGTAGGGTTATTTTTTTGACTTGAGAAATAAGTGATGTCAGATACAATATTTACCCCAGTCGCTTTGAGGCAGTAGCAATACTTTTTAAAGAAAAGGGCAAGATTGTGGTGCGAATCCAAAAATGCCATCATTCCTGGCGTGTGACCGGGTGAGTGAATAGCGAACAGAGAACCTATTTGATCTCCATCTCTAAGTAAAGTATCCGGTCTTGTCTTAGTCTGGCAACATGGAACAAAAAAGTTGCTATAAAATCTGCAGAATATCTGTTAGAGTGTAATCCTTCGATTCTAGCAGTCGGCCACGGAAATTTAATTTTTGACCCAGGAAAGAATATGAAGCAAGCGATAGAACATGCGAAAAAATCATTGAGGGAGTTTTAGGTGAAATGACAGCACGCCCAAGGCTTAATCAAGAAATTATAATAAATAAAGCATTGGAAATAGCTGATCAAAAGGGAATTGAAGCTGTAACGATGGCTACTTTAGCAAAAGAACTGACTATAAAATCCCCTTCTTTATATAATCATACTGAAGGTTTAAAAGAGGTGAAACAAATGATGGCAGTTAAAGCATTAAACTTTATTTACAAACATATAAAAGAAGCTACCCTTAATAAAGCAGAAGGAGCGGAAACCATTCGAGCGTTTGGACATGCTTATATTGAATTTGCCCAGCAACATCCAGGGATATATGGAGCTCCATTATCTGCTCCATACCCCTTCTCTCAAAACTTCCAAAATGATGGAGAAACGGTTATGGGTTTGATAAGGGAAGAAGTCTTATCTGTCTACCACTTGAGTTAAAAACAATTAATCAATACGGTCAGAGGACTAAGAAGTTTATTACATGGATTAGTGGATTTAAAAAGAAAAGGCGAATTTAACCTTCAAGTGAACCTTGAAGAATCGCAAGAATTTGTCCTTGAGGTTTTCATAAAAGGGTTAAACACTTAACAAAAAATATTGAGTGAATGGTGATGTTAACAGATTGATTAAACGTCAAGACCATATTTAGTTATTCCGAAAGGGCGCAATTGCTTAATAAGTAATTGCCCCAATATTGAATATAAGGGCCATATTGCTAGTAAAGAAAAATGAAGTTTGTGAAGAAACGTACTTAAACGCAGTAGTTTAGAGTTAAAGAAAGCCTATCTAATCATTCATTTTTAGGTGATTTGCTAATCCTTAAGATGAATTTTTAAAAATTATATAAAAAAATATATAATTGAATGGAATTTAAAAAATGAGGTAGTTAGACATAGAAGAAATTAAGAAAGTATTAGAGAGTTTTATCCCTATAGCAAAATCTACTGCAAAAATGTTTGGACCAAACTGTGAAGTCGTTATTCATGATTTGACGAACCCGAAAAGCTCTGTAATGTTTACAGTAAATAACCATGTTACAGGAAGAGAAATCGGTCAATCATTTGATCACCTAGTGAAGACAGTATTACAATCAGAAGATTTTAAAGAAGATTATCTTGCAGGTTATACATTTGTAACAGAAGATAAGCGTACTATTCGTTCTTCGACTTCATTAATACGTGATTCCAAGCAAAAAATGATTGGCGCATTCTGTATAAATTTTGATGTTGAAGCACTGAATCAAATGCAACAATTTATGAATACTTTTCTTTCTACACAAGTTGAAGTTCAAGAGAATGAAACAAAATCAGATGATGCTATTGAAAATGTTGAAGGAATAGTGAATCAATTGATTCAACAAATCATCCAAAACAGTGTTCATCCAGTCATGAAACGCCATGAAAAGATTGAATTAATAAAATTCATGGACGAAAAAAAGGATCCGTTGAGAAGGTCGCATCTTTGTTAGGCATTTCCAAAGTAGTTATTTGGATGAAATCAAAAATAAATCAAGTTAAGGAGACTCAAATGAAAAGCATCTTTGAAGTAGGAAGTTTAAAATCAAATGGACACTATGCATTAGCAACAGTTCATCAGAACACGGTCTATGTATCAGGGCAATTTGCCATTAATCCAGAAACCTGTGAAAAGAAATTTGGCACCATCGAAGAAGAAACATTACAAGCACTTAAGAATGTGGAAATGATTGTAGAAGCAGCCGGAAGTAAAAAGGAGCAGATTTTGCGTATGACATTATATATTCCGGATGTGAAACTATGGGATAAAGTAGATGCTGTTTATAAGGAATTTTTAGGTGAACATAAACCAGTTCGTACCGTTGTACCAACTAATGCATTACATTTTGGATTCAAAATTGAAATTGATGCCATTGCATATATTTAGGTATATTTTTTTTACCTGTTTTGTATAAAAAAATCTAGTTCATATAAAAAATTATTCGAAAGGATTGATAAATGGTGAAACAATTTATTTGTAACAGTTGTGGCCAAAAGCATGATATTACACCAACTCTATGGAAATGTGAATGTGGTGGAGTATTAAACATAGTAAAAGATACGCCAAAAGTTGATATTGCAGCTTGGAATAACTATCCAAACTCATTATGGCGTTATTTTGAAACTATGCCTTTCGCAAAAGATTCTAAGACATGGGAATCGGTGACAATGGGTGAAGGTCAATCACCTTTAATCGTTCTAGATCCTATGGAGCCAAATACGTATGTAAAAGTTGATTATATGATGCCTACATTATCCTTTAAAGATCGAGGAGCCGTTGTTTTGATGACAAAGGCAAAAGAATTAGGGGTATCAAAAGTAATTGCTGATAGTAGTGGTAATGCAGGAACGGCGATTGCAGCTTATGCAGCACGTTGTAATATTGCCTGTGATATATATCTAAGTGATGAGACTTCACCGAAAAAGATCGCTCAAATAAAAGCCCATGGAGCAACGATTAAAGCGATTCATGGTACACGAGAGGCCATTTCAACTGCTGCACAAAAAGCAGTAGACAAAGAAAAAGTTTTTTACGCAAGTCATGTGTATAATCCTTATTTTTATGAAGGAACGAAAACATATGGCTTTGAAATTTATGAACAATTAAATGGTGGACCTGATGCTTTAATTATTCCGGTTGGAAATGGTACGCTTCTCCTAGGTGCGTACTATGGTTTTAAAGAGTTATTTGAAAATGGATTAATTGATAAAATACCGAAAATCGTTGCCATTCAATCGGAGAACTGTGCGCCTCTTGTGAAAGCTTACCAAACCGGGGAGGAATCAGCACAACCTGTTACGAATAGAGGTACATTAGCGGAGGGGATAGCTATTGCTGCACCAGCGCGTTCCAAACAAATTTTAGAAGCTGTACGTAATACCAATGGTACGTTTATTGATATTGAAGAAGATGAGATTCTGAGTGCACGAGCTAAACTTAGTGAGAAAGGATTTTATGTGGAAGTGACATCAGCAGTAAACTATGCTGGCTACATCAAGTATAAAAAGGCACCAGAAGAAAAAATAATCATACCTCTTTGTGGTGCAGGTATTAAATCAAAATAAACTTAGGAAGGTCAGCTAGGTGAAAAAGATGTAGGAGAGGTAACATGGGAAACAAACCAACGATAAAAATTATTGCAACTGGTGGAACAATTGCAGGGGCTGGAGCTTCAAGTACAATGACTACGGGCTATCAACCTGGTGCTTTGTCTATTGATGAATTATTAAAAGAAGTTCCAGATTTAGCAAATGTTGCGAATATAAAGGTTGAACAGTTGTTTAATATTGATAGTGTGGATATGACAACAGAACGACTATTGGCGTTAAGTAACTATATAAATGAAACTTTGTTACATGAAGAAGTAGATGGTGTTGTGATCACACATGGTACAGATACACTGGAAGAAACCGCCTATTTTTTACATTTAGTGATTAAAAGCCATAAACCAGTCGTAATTGTTGGAGCAGTCAGACCAGCAACAGCGATTAGTGCAGAAGGCCCGTTAAATATCTATAATGGTGTGAAAGTTGCCTGTGATAAAAAATCACATGGAAAAGGTGTGCTTGTTGTTCTCAATGATCGAATTGGCTCCGCACGTTTTATGACAAAAATGAATACAACAATGGTAGATTCGTTTAAAGCCCTGGAACAAGGTTACATTGGCTCAATTGTTGGAGGAGAGGTTTACTATTTTTATAAAGATATTACCTATCGCCACACTATCGAAACAGCCTTTGACGTAAAGTTAATCAATGAGTTTCCTAAGGTTTCGATTATATATGCGCATCAAGGGGACGAACGGTATTTATATGACGCGGCGGTACAAGCAGGTACAAAAGGAATTGTTGTAGCTACGACTGGAGGCTATACTATTTCTCAACAAGCAGAGGCTGGAATTCATGATGCGTTAAGCAAGGGGGTTATCGTCATACGGTCATCTCGACTCAATACGGGAATTGTTATCCGTACTGATATGGATAATCAACACGGATATATCGTAGCTGAATCATTAAATCCTTTAAAAGCAAGGATTCTTCTTATGCTAGCATTAAGCTTAACAAATGATAAAAATGAGATTCAACAGTATTTTCATATATACTAAATTTTTTGAGTGTTCCTTAGAAGAATGAAAAATAGAATAGATTTTTCATGATTTTTTGTTGGAAAAGATAGATTTTCAATAGCAATATAATGATTGAGAAGGTGAAATATGAATAAATTATATTTTCTCCTTTGGTTACAGGAATTCGCCTTTTTTAAAAGAAAAAGTGTTTTCATACAAACTAATTCGTCATTATGGGATGTATTCTAGGAAAAATAAAAACTTAAGCAAAAAACCTTTAGCTGCATGGCAACAGGGAACTAGACGATATCCCTATAATCTATCTCGAGAAGAAAATCAGAATTACAATGAATTAATTTGTAAGTATCTAAATCAAGCAGGATTAGAAGTAAAAAAAGTGTAGGAAATCATTCGCTTTTTTTAGATTACTAATTTTAAACTTAGAAGTCGATACTTACCTTTATTCCATTATACGAACGGGCGCAATTGTGGAGAATCACAGCCAAAAAATGATCAAACTTCATTTTAAAGCAACACAAGGTTACATTACATACATGTAAACGATGTGAGAAACATTGATATTCCAATAATTCTCACATTGGAGTTAAGATAACCGCATTTTCTTGACGTTATCCCTATATTGTAAATTCGGTTGTAGAAGGTGGGTATTGATCATACCTTTCCAATTAGTGCAAAAAGTGATCTTTCCGTATTAAATTTCCGTTAGCTAAGTAACAACTAATACGGGAGATGGAAATAATGAGAAAAACGTTTTC
>NZ_JBYQFJ010000027.1:0-39730 GCF_057836705.1 Virgibacillus carmonensis
AAGACATATTTGTAATTCGTGTCAAGTACCATATTTCAAGTGCTACAAGTACTACAGTTTATTGAATGCATCATGATTATCTATGTACGAAAGTTGAGTTAAGTAATAGGTATAATTTTAATCTTTAATCAAAGATTCTCTCCAAATCGCTATAACCCGATTTAACATTTAAGCTTTTAATGGCATTATCAAAATGTTTAGTTAAACAATTTCTTAATTCTTTCCGATCTTTTTGTTTTATTAATTGAATGATTTCTAGATGCTCTTTGTACCCATAGGGCTGGGAAGAAGACTCTTCAAAGAAGACGTCAAAAAGAATGAGGTAAATAGATGTTTGATTAATAAGTTTTTCAATAAATCCGATTAAAAACTTGTTTCCGCATTGGCTTGTTATAGCTGTATGAAAACTTTGGTTTGATTTTAGATAATTTATTAAATCTTTCTTATAAAGAAATTCAGTTTCTCCCTTCACAATGTTTTCCATTGCTAAAATATCACTTTCACCTAGATGATTTATCGACATATCAACTGCCAATATTTCTAATTCTTTTCTTAAACTATAAGCTTGAAGAATCTCATCAATTGTAGGATTAATTACAAATGCACCTTTATTGGGAGTTATTTCTACTAAACCTTCGGAAGCAAGTTGATTAATAGCGTTTCTTATAGGTGTACGACTTACATGTAGTTTTTTGGAAATTGTATTTTCAACTAATTGTTTACCAGGAGGTAGTCTTCTAGACAATATTGCTTCTTTTACTATTTTATAAACATGATCTCTTAAAGAATGCTTCTCTTTCATTAACATGCTCCTTTTAAAAGAGTACTTGATTTAACTAACTTATGCAAAAGCACACTAATTTAATAAAAAATATCCACATTTATTAATATTCAGAGATGAGGACACATAGAATTGTACTACAATATAGTTCAACATTGAAAGAGGTTTCATCATTATTTGTAAGCGCTAACATTAATAATTGGGAGGAAAAAAAATGAAACATTTTTATTTATTTATTTTTGGTTTACTTTTGTTAGTAGTTTTTACAGCATGTGGTGATAAACCAAGTGGAGACCAAGAAAAAAGTTCGTTGGAGAAAGTGGAGGAATCCGGAGTGTTGCGAGTAGGTTTTGAAGGAACATATCGGCCGTTTAACTTTTTAGACGATGATAATGAATATACTGGCTTCGATGTTGATATCGCTAATGAGCTGGCAAAAAGGTTGGGGGTAGAAACAGAATTTGTTGCTACAAAGTGGGATAGCCTTATTGGAGGACTTAAAGCAGATAAATTCGACGTAATTATAGCACAAATGACTGTAACAGAAGAGCGAAAAGAAAGTGTTGACTTTACGGATCCGTATGTTGTAACAGGTTCAGTGTTAATTACGCATGAGGATACAGATAATGTCTCAGTTTTGGAAGATATAAAGGGTAAAAAAGTCGGTGTAGGTGGTGGAACAACTTTTGAGGAAGTAGCTAATAGTGTTGAGGGTGCTGATGTGAGACTTTATAAAGCGGTGAATGATTATGTTCAAGATTTAATAAACGGCAGACTGGATGTAATTATAAATGATCAACTATTAATGAGCCACAATATCCAAGAAGAGGGACTCCCGATAAAAATAGTAAGTGATATCGTAAATAAGGACGAAATTGGAATGGCAGTTAAAAAAGATAGTGATGACCTCGTTAAGAAATTAAATGAAGAATTGACCAACATGAAAGAGGATGGAACGTATAAGGAAATCTATAAGAAATGGTTTGATTCTGAACCGTTAATTAAATAGTAATTACATTATATTACCTGACATTAGGGGGAACAAATTATGCACGTAGTTGTTTTAGGGACAGGAATGATTGGAACAACTGTTGTACGTGAAATTGCAAAGAACGCTAATATAAGTAAAGTTACTGCAGTTGATGGGTTAAAAGAAAGTGTAGATCGTTGTACTGATATTGCTGCAAATTCTAAAGTGATTGGTAAAGTCGCCAGTTTGCAAAATGAAAAGGATATTTATGAAGTACTTAAGGATGCAGACGTTGCGATAGCCTGTTTGCCACATTCCTTAAGTTTGCCAGCAAACAATGCTGCAATAGCTGCTAAATGTAATCTTGTTGATTTGGTTGGTTCCAAATACGAAGAAAAGAAAAGACTGGAGGTTAAGGCTAAAGAAGCAGGTATTATTATCGTCCCTGGTTGTGGGGTTGCACCGGGTATTACCAACTTTTTAGCTGCACAAGGAATTGAGATGTTAGATGAGGCTGAAGAGGCTGTGATGATTTGTGGTGGTATACCAAGGTATCCTTTACCGCCTTTATGGTATCAAATTGTATTTCGATTAGAAAGTGTAATGGGGCTCTACAAAAGACCAGCTCTAGCAGTTCAAAATGGCATGCTTCTTCATCTACCACCACTATCTGGGATGGAAAAAATGACATTTCCCGATCCAGTTGGTGAATGTGAAGCTGTTATAACAGATGCCCATAGTACGGCCTATTCCTTGAAAGATAAAGTGAAAAATTTATATGAGAAAACGGTCCGGTACTCGGGTCATTGGAATAAAATGTCTGTTCTTTCTGAGCTTGGTTTTTTAGATGAAGAGTTAGTAGATATAGAAGGGACTTGGATAAGTCCAAAAGCTTTCACCGCAAAAATACTGGAACCTAAATTACGTGGTAAATCAAATGAAGATATAACGGTAGTTCGAGTTATAGTTAAAGGCAAAAGGAATGGTCGGCAAATTACGCATACTTGGGAAATGGTAGATTTGTATGATCATCAACGTGGTATTACTTCCATGGCCAAAACGACAGCTATTCCGGCAATGCTAATGGCTAATTGGATCATTGATGGAAAAGTAACGGAAACTGGTGTAGTACCAATCGAGGATATTATGATAGGGAAACGATTTCATGTATTTATCAATGAATTACATGAAAAGGGAATCGAAATCAGTTATTTTGAGAAAACGGAGTAGAAGTTCCTGAGCAAGGGGGGAAAACAATATGGACTTTTCGATAATCATTGAAGCATTGCCACCCTTATTGAATGCTACAGTAATTACAATTTTGCTAGCTGTGATATCAATAGTAATTGCGTTGATACTTGGTTTTTTTACAGCTTTGGCCAGAATATCAAAAGTGAAAATTCTAAAAGTAATTGGAACTATTTATGTATCTATGTTTCGTGGAACTCCGTTGCTGGTACAAATTTTTGTTATCTATTATGGGTTACCACAGATTAATATAGAGTTAGATCCGATACCCTCAGGCATTTTGGCTTTAAGTTTGAATGCTGGATCCTATTTATCAGAATCATTTCGTGCATCTATTTTAGCTGTAGACAAAGGTCAAATGGAAGCTGCAGTTTCAATGGGGATGACATATGGGGAAGCAATGAGAAGAATTATAATTCCGCAGAGTATTAGAATAGCTATTCCAACTCTATCAAACACCTATATCATTCTAATTAAGGATACATCATTAGTTTCTGTTATTACAGTTACAGAGTTATTGCAAATGTCTACATTAATAATTGCTAAAACGTTTGAACCCCTAACAATTTATTTGGTAGCAGCTGCACTTTATTGGGTTGTTATAACCTTTTTCACCTTGTTATTAGATCGCTTAGAAAAAAGGACTTCAAGACATTTAATCTAGTTTCATTCATAAACTCCCAAGTACTTTGGTGGAAGGGATTGAAATCGTGGAAGTTATAAAACTGAAAAATATTAAAAAAAGTTTCAATAAAAATGAAGTTCTTAAAGATATAAATATGACAGTTAATAAAAGTGAAGTTGTAGTTATTATGGGACCGAGTGGTTCAGGAAAATCAACGTTACTACGTTGTATAACATTTTTGGAAGAACCAGATGGTGGAATAGTAAAGCTTGGAGAACAAGAAGTGGCAGCTGGACTACCTTTAAATAAAAAAAGAAAAAGTACAATAAGAAAATTACGGCAAAATACGGGATTTGTATTTCAGCAATTTAACTTATTCCCGCACAAAACCGCTCTTGAAAACGTAATGGAAGGACCCATAGTCATTAAAAAGATGGAGCGTGAAAAGTCTAAGAGGAATGCCGTCGAATTACTATCAAAGGTAGGTTTAGCTGATAAGATGGATCATTACCCCGCACAATTATCAGGTGGTCAGCAACAAAGAGTTGCAATCGCTCGATCGCTTTCTATGGAACCAATGGTGATGCTCTACGATGAACCTACATCCGCATTAGATCCTGAGCTTGTTCGTGAAGTACTTCAGGTTATGAAAGAATTAGCAAAAGAAGGTATGACAATGATCGTTGTGACACACGAAATGGCTTTTGCAAGGGATGTTGCTGATAGAGTTATATTTATGGATGAAGGCATAATTATAGAAGAAGGAAGTTCAAAAGAAATATTTAATAATCCAAAAGAGGAGAGAACAAAGCGATTTTTACAGGATGTGAATGAAGAGATTGTGTTGGAATAGTGGAGGTATCCTATATATAGTAACTACCAAGAAATAGTTTATCAGGCTATTTTTTGGTAGTTACCTTTTTGTAAGGAAAGAATTGCTATAAGTAGAAATCATCAAATAGGCCAATAAACGGTCTGCTCAACCCGTTATCGTCACAGATAATCAACCTCTTGTTCACTCCAGTCCCACAGTTTTTCAGCTAGGTCCTTGTCCTTTGCCTTTGAAGTTAGCTTACCCACTTTTCTTTTATAAAAGTACTCACCGCTAATAGCAGCAACATCTGGGCTAGTTGCTAAATAGATGGCTGTGTCAGCACCCTCTGCAGGTGTTAGAAAAAATGGTCGCAACAGGGCATGAACTGATTTTCCGAATCCAGTATTGCGATTTACGCCAAGATTAGTCCCGACAGCACCAGGGTGGACACTGTTTGCTGTCACTGATGTAGTAGAAAGGCGTTTTGCCAGCTCACGGATAAATAAAATATTGGCTAACTTTGATTGGGCATAACCCTTCACTACGTTAAACTTTTCAGATAAATGAGGATCATTAAAGTGAATTTTACCAACCTTGTGGGCGCCAGAGGAAACGGCTACAATTTTTCCTTGTATAGCATTTTTTAGTGGCTCCAGTAGGAGATTGGTTAATAGAAAGTGCCCCAGATGATTGACACCTATCATACTCTCGAAACCGTGGGTGGTAGTTTCCCGTTTTATCGATACAACCCCCGCATTATTCACCAGCACATCGAGCGTTTGGTAACGTTGTTTGAATTGATCCGCAAACGTGCGAATGCTTTCCAAAGATCCTAAATCACATATCATTAATTCAACATGGTTGGCTTTGCTGTGATCTTTAGCTTGTTGTAAAGCCTTTTCTCCTCGTTCGCCGTTTCGACATGCCATAATAACGTGGAAGCCCTTATTTATCAATCCCACAGTTGTAGCAAGCCCCATTCCGGAATTTGCCCCAGTTACTACAGCAATTTTCTTTTGGTCGTGAGTCACTTCTGTATAAACATCCATTTTATTGAATCACCTCTTCGTTTCAGTATACTAAGGACAGAATGCTATTAAAAAAGTATCTCAACCCGGACTTTCTACATTCATTTTTAATACCTCAACTTTAACAAGACATCTCGAATCTCCTTATCTTTTATAATCGTATCTTTATACTTTTGGGTAATTTCTGTAAGCGCTACGTCGTGATAGAAAAACTCTGTAAAGAACTTGACTAGTGGTCGTGATTGAGTTCGGATAGCTTGCCATGCCGTTTCTTCAATTCCAGCAAAAAGGACCTCCTGCTCATCTACAATCAGGATACGACTGCGTTCTAGTGTGTCATGATAAGTATCAGGAATTAAGGTAGAGACGGTAGGAATTGGTGTTGAGATTTCACCGATCACATGAATAGTAACAGTAACGTCTACCTCATATTTTGCTTCTAATATAGGAAGGAATGAGGTTAAATCATCAGCCCATCCTGATATGAAAATGGAATTCTCAGCTTGTTGCAGTAAACTTTCTAATACCGATTGGATGGAATCGTCATCCTTTAGTGTCCACACACGATCATCCTTTTTGGAGTCAATAATTTTAGTATTTCTCAGTTGTTTAACTTTGGTATTGAAATCAGCCGTTAGTTTTTTAATCGCAGATTCTAGTGGAAGAGCAGTATAGAGCCTTTTTTTTTCGACAGTTGTTTCAAGAATCATACCTTTTTCGATCATACGGTGAATGACCTCATAAACTTTTGAACGAGGCACCCCAGACCCTTTCACAATACTAGTTGCATCTAAAGCTTGATCCACCGTGATAAGTGATTGATAAACTTGACTTTCATATTGGCTAAATCCGAATTTTTGAAGCATGTAGGTTAACTCCTTGATTGATTAATTTGTTACTATCATAGCACAGTATTACCCAAATGAAAGCTGATAATAATTCCTCTTGCTTCCTGATTTTAAAAAGGTTACTATTATAGTGGTAACTTATTTAAAGGGAGTGGAAATATGGATAAGCGAGTTTATTTATTGACAATTGTCTCATTTATTGTCGGGATGGTTGAATTAATTATTGGTGGCATATTAGATTTAGTTGCGACAGATTTGGGGGTAAGTCTTGGGCAAGCTGGATTTCTCATTACTGTGTATTCGCTTGTGTTTGCAATTGCAGCTCCTATTCTATTGACCTTAACCTCTAGGATAGAAAGAAAACGTTTAACATTACTTGCCTTAGTCATATTCCTCTTGGGAAATGTTCTGGCTGTGATCAGTCAATCCTATAGTATGTTATTAATCGCACGCATTATATCAGCTGCGAGTGGATCCTTACTTGTTGTATTATGTATAACGATTGCTTCAAACATTGTAACTGAAAAGTTCCGTGCCAGAGCAATCGGAGTTGTCTTTATGGGAATCAGTGCCTCCCTTGTTTTAGGTGTACCAATTGGATTGATGCTAGGAAATTCATTTGGTTGGCGGGCTCCTTTCATCCTAATCATTGTATTAACCTTACTTTCTATGGCATGTGTCCATTTCTTTATGGAAAAAGTCGAACCAAAACCGCCGATTCCATTAGGGCAACAGTTGCGTACACTTCGAAATCGTAAAGTATTATTTGCTCAATTGACTTCATTTTTATTTTTGACTGGTCATTTAACCTTATATGCTTACCTGACTCCATTTTTAAAAATGACCTTAGGACTGAACGGAACGTGGGTAAGTGTTGTGTATTTAATTTTCGGTGTTGCTGCAGTAGCCGGTGGAGGAGCCGGTGGGTGGTTAGCAGATCGATATGGCACAAAACCTACTATTTTAGCTGTAATTGCTCTTTTTGCATTATCTATTTTTACTATTCCATACACGACATCAGCTCTTCCAATTTTCTTAGTAGTCATGGTTGTATGGGGTATGCTAAGTTGGGCGATTACACCGGCTATCCAAAGCTATCTCATTGAATCCTCCCCAGGGGCTTCTGATATACAGCAAAGCCTAAACAATTCGGCTCTCCATTTTGGTATTGCCTTTGGTTCATTAATTGGTGGCGTTGTAATAGAACGGGCGACTGTTGCGCAAAATGCAACTGTTGGTGGTGTGTTTATCATCTTAGCTTTTGCAACAGCAATCTTATCGATGACAAAGGAAGGCAGCGTACTGTTACTACCATCTAGAAAATGATGATAAAATTCTTTAGGAGCTGCTTGCTCCTAAAGGGGGAAAAATTATATCGAGGAGGCTTGCTAATGAGAGAGGTTACATTAAAAACTATTTATGAACACCCCATAACGCAAAAATATGTCAGACGTTCTGGCATGGCTCATGCAATAGCAGTAGCTTATCAAGCATTTTATCTAGCTGAAGAATTCGATGTAAATCCTGATTGGGCAGCCAAGGCAGGATTTTTACACGATATTGGTCACTATGAATGGTATCGTGACGGAGAGTGGGATTATCAACTTTACCGTGATTTCGATATCCATCCAATTAAAGGGGCTGAACGGGCACATAAACTACTCATTCGTCTGGGTGAAAATAAACAAGCAGCAAAAGAAATAGCACATTCCATTTTATTTCATACAGGATCCGCTCTACCAGCTGGTGATTTTGAACTTAACTCTTTACAAAAGGTAGTTCATTTAGCTGATGAAAAAGACAAACAACCTGGAAATGCACACCACTATCGTGATAGTGACAGGCAGAAAGAAGTATCCCTCATTGAACAGCTCGATCAAAAAATAGATCATTATCTGGTCTAGTAAGGAATAGTAAAATCCGCCTTTAAACTGTACTAGTAATAAAAAACGCTCATTTTTTTAATGAAGCGTTTTGTTGTTTTATCTCCATTATTTAAGATCTGAGTCGACCCAAAACACTCTAATTTCAGCGAACTTTTCACTTTTATTCCATGCGAAATTTGCTGATCGATAAAGCTGAAAAACGAGTCAGGAAAAATATAACTTTAATTCTATGTGATCACTTGCTAAAATAGGGTATATAAAAAAGGAAATATTAACCATCTATTACAGGGGTGAGACAGGATGACCAGATTTGAAATGTTAGTGGATGAATTTAAAACAAAACTAGGGCGCGATTTATCTCAAAAGGAAGTAGAGTGGATTCAATGGGTAATAGATAAAGAAACGATTGAAAAGCAAAAAGTGAGATTGAAATAAGAAGTTTATACATAATCTATTTCAAAGGTTTGGATTTTGTTCTATTTCATGCCCACTCCTTTATCTTTTCCCAGGAGCTCTTAAAGGAATGCCTTAAACCATTTTCAGCACTATTACGAATATCAAATAATTAGATTTATTGGCGCTTTTTATCCCTTCTTTTTATTGTATTTCAACCCTTTTTTAACCTTTTAAAATTCTCAGGTTTTTAGGAGGGTTGATCAATAACCCACGACGATTAATTTCGTTTTCAATTAATCCGCAAAATTCACGATCTAAATTTGACTCTTTCGCCTTAAAATAAGACTCAATCAATAATTTGTCAGATAGCTTCTTCAATTGATTTTCACTTCCCAACTTAAATAGAATTAATCAGTATTTTGAAATAAGCAAATTGGCCAGAAAGAATGATAAATTAATTCCCAAAAAGAAACTGGAAAGGAAATAAAAGGAAATGGACACAAATTAATACTATTACACTTGGTAATCAAAAGAAATATGAACAAGGTATAACTTTAGAGGGAATTGCACAATCAATTAGTTCAAGTTTAAAAAAGAAGTCGGTTGCAGGCATGGTAAACGGTTCAGCGTATGATCTTAGACGAAGTATCAATGAGGATGCGGATATTGAGTTATATCAGATAACTTCATTAAGAGGAATAGAAATTATGAGGCATAACAACTGCTTATGTATTAGCACAGGCCGTGAACCGTTTTTATGCTGATGTTCATTTAAGTATATAGAGAGAATTGGTCTGTTCATGTAAGGCAATATGGCCAATGAAAGAAGAACTAAGATTTTAATCCAAAAAAAAGGGTCATGCAGAATACAACCCGTTCAAGATCCTATTTGGAAGGAGATATACGTTAAAATTATGCTCAAAGACCTTTATATTCCGATGACCCTGATATAATTATATTCCTTTTGTTACTATACAGGAACGGCTCTTGCATCAGTTAAAATGTGAGTATCCGGAAATAATTTAACCTGGTCAAAGTTGGATATCTGAAATGGTAGATATCCAACTTAGTCCTCTACAATAAAGGCATTTTTAATTCCTGCTTCTCTAACCTTTGCTAGACGTTCCTCCGCATTCCTTCTGTCCACAAAAGCTCCCGCTTGAACACGATACCATACCTCATCTGAAAGAGTGGTATAGTCAACAAATGCAGGTATTCCCTTAGAAACAAGATAGTTAACCCGGTTATCCGCATTTTCTTTTTCTTGGAAAGATCCTGCAATAACATTATAGGTTTGTTTAAGGATAAAAGCATCCCCTATTCCTGCTTCCATAACTAACGTCAATTGTTGTTCCGCATTATCGCGGTTTTCAAAAGCCCCAGCCTGTACACGATACCACGTATCACCAGATACAGTAATTTCACCAAAGAAGGCAGGGATTCCTCTAGAATCAAGGTAATCTACTCGTTTCTTAGCATTTTCTTTTTCCTTGAAAGATCCTGCAATCACTTTATACAGAAAATCCGGTGTTGCTTTTTCAAGATTAAAGGCACGCTCGAGACCATTCACATGCCCCTGGGCCACTTTTTGACGGTAGGAAGGATCAACTAATTTCGCAGTATTGTTCGCATTATCAATAAAACCATTTTCCGTTAATAAAGCTGGCATTACTGATTCACGCAATACATGAAAGTTAGCCTGTTTTTGCCCACGATCCGGCAATTCATTGACAGCAGTAATTTCACTATGCAAGATATCCTGATATTGTGCTGTCAGTGATGATTCAGACAATCCACTATAAATAAAGTCTTCATAGCCACTTGCTGATCCATTAAAGGCATTACAATGAATCGACAAATAATAGTCCGCGTCCCATGCATTCGCCTCATTAGTGCGTTCTTCTAAACTTACGGACGTGTCTGTTGTACGACTCATATTCACCTCAACATTCTGATATTTGTTGTTCAGAATATCGCGGATGCGTAAGGCAATATCCAGTACAATATTCTTTTCTTTTAAACCATTCCCAGTAGCACCTGAATCGTTACCACCATGCCCCGGGTCTAAATAAAGTTTAACCATTAAATTCCCTTCTCTCTAGTATTTGCCGAGGATTTGCAAAAAACTAGTGAGTACTCGGCAATCAGCACTCTATTTATTCTATGATTCGAAGGGAAAACCCGCTGGGGCAGCTGTGCATAAAAAGTCGAAAAGAGGTGAATGGCCATGCCTCTATTGTTTTTTCGAACGGGAAAGTCTATTTATGTTCATTCCAATTTGGTAAAAATCGGCTTGCGATACTAAGTGCGTCAGTTAATTTCTTTTGAGAGTAGGGATTTCAACGATGAAGAATTCTCAAAGGGGGGTACATCTATAAAGTTAGCTGAAAAAGCTAGACAGGATATAACTAACAATTCCATTTCATATTACATTCATGAATTAAATGAAATCAGAAGTAAAACTTTAAAAAAACTGAAGAAAAAGGAAGACGCTTGGCTCTACGAACATAAGAAGTGGCCTAATCAAATCCCATACAATAATTACTATTTGTGGTTTCATGTTATAGAGGACGAAATTAATCATCGTGGTCAAATCAGAGCTATCAAGACGACTCCACTATTTCAATACTGGTCAAAAATTATAGATAACGTTTATTAAACTATCATTTTTGATTTATAAGAAACCATGGCTAATGCTGTAAAACTTATTAGAGGCAATGGAAATAATAGTGGTTAGGAGAGGGGTTTCCCCCTACCTGATGGATATTTATTAGAATCCTTTTCCAGTTGGATCAGAGAAGGATTCTTTTCTTTTCGTCTTTGTAAATTTGGACGGGTAGGTGCAGGATATTTTTTTATACGATAAAATAAAGTACGTAGAAATTGTCTCATGTTCATTCCGTAAAATTTTCCGACTCAATAAGATCCGTATCATCTGGTATGTAACCTAAATGCCGACTCATGGATACGATTTGCCCTTTGTGATGAAATTCATGTGTAATCACGTGCGTATAGAGCCAAAGAGTTGTCAATTCTTCCTCTTCGTCTTGCCAAGAAACAGGTCCAGTAATGACAAGATCCCACCGATTTTCAAACTCCTCAAGAAATTCGTAAACAAGATCGTCAATTTTTTGAAAAACTTGACGCATGTCTTGCACATTGTCGACCTGTTCGGGTGTTACCAGAGTAATCCCTTTCTTCAGACCGAAATTTGCCAGCCAGGACTGATAACATTCCGTAACGTGGACATGCAGATTCCGGATAGAGCCCCAGCCGAAATTTTCATGCTCATACGTGTAGTCTTCTGTAGATAATGTTTCACAATACTGAAATAACTTTTCTCTGGTAAGGCGAATCCAGTCATATTGCTTTACTAATAGATTCATTGATAGTCACTCCTAGATTTTTGGTAGATTCATCGACTTCACTCATGCTGCATCATCGTCCATAAACATCACTTCCCACAGATGACCGTCTAAATCTTGAAAACTCCATCCGTACATAAATCCGTGATCAACCGGATCATTGGATTCTTTTCCGCCAGCTGTTCGTGCATTATTTACAATTTCATCAACTTGTTCTCTGCTGTCGGCTGATAAAGCCACAATAGCTTCCGTGCTTTTCGCCGCATCTGTAATTTCCTTTTTCGTAAAGGTTTGAAAAAACTCTTCTACTAGTAACATAACAAATGTGTTCTCGTTGAGGATCATGCATGTAGCGTTTTCATCCGTATATGCTTGGTTAAATTCAAAGCCGATTTTTGTGAAAAACGCAACAGATTTATCCAAGTCTCGAACGGGTAAGTTAATAAAGGTTTGCCCTGTTTTAAGTCCCATCATTATCATCCCTTCATTTAAATGTATTACCAATACATTCGATAAAGTTTTTCAATCTCCTGCTTTGCGAAAGATCTGCCGATAGTTCAAGAGTAGCCATATTATAAAGAGGGCAGACGAGCATAAATTGCAATAGTAAACGTAAGATGCCAGACACTCGTACCAGGTGCCTGGTATTTGTTTGGTTAAACCTGGTATTACCCACGCAATCCTTCATTTACTGTTGTTACTTCACTTATTGTTCCACGCTTCATGGGCGAAGTTAAGCAGGATTTTTTAATGCAACTAACAAGAGTAGACCCTTTCCACAATTGAAAACGCTTACCACTAAAATAGTCGAAAAATTTTGCAAAAACACTTGCAAAATTAATCGCGACACCCTATGATAGTAAACATACCATTTTATGTTAGGAAACCTAACATAAAAGAAAAGGGGAGAAAAATGAAAAAAATTGAAGCCATTATTCGTCCAGATAAGTTTCAAACACTACGTAATAAATTGTCCTTAATCGGCATCGGGGGACTGACAGTAACAGAAGCAGCGGGCACCGGCAAACAAAAAGGTCAAAAGGGTGTTTTTCGTGGTACAACATTTGAGATTCAACTTGTACCAAAGATAAAAGTGGAAATGGTAGTGGAAGCCGAAGAATTAGATGAAATTGTTGATTTAATTATTGAAGCATGTAGTACAGGAAGTGTCGGCGATGGAAAAATTTTCATTCACCCTGTCGAGGACACAATTAGAATCCGGACAGGTGAGCGTGGTAAAGAAGCGGTTTTATAATTTTTTTCAAGGAGGAAAATAAATAATGTTTAAGAAGACTGGTTTTTTATTAATTTTTTTTTCAGCTATGGCAACCCCGGCTTATGCAGCAGCGACGACAACAGAATCACTGGAATTATCGATTAATTTGGTATGGGTTATGCTTGCAGCGTTTCTTGTGTTTTTCATGCATGCCGGATTTGCGATGGTAGAATCAGGGTTCACAAGAGCCAAGAATTCATTAAATATCTTGATGAAAAATTTTTTAACTATTAGTTTAGCAACCTTGTTATATTTTGTTATTGGATTTGGTCTGATGTTTGGTACATCTGCAGGTGGCTTTTTTGGTATAGACGGGTTTTTACTCCATGGTCGTGAAGATATTGATTTCTTTGTTTTCCAAGCCGTATTTGCAGCGACGTGTGCGACTATTATCTCAGGTGCTGTGGCAGAAAGAATGAAATTAGGCAGTTACATCTTAGTAACGATTGCCATGACTGCTGTTATTTACCCGGTAGTCGGACACTGGGTATGGAATGGTGGATGGTTAGCCCAATTAGGTTTTGTTGATTTCGCTGGTTCATCAGTAGTTCACTTGACAGGAGCTGTTGGCGCATTGACAGTAGTGTTAATTCTTGGACCACGTATCGGAAAATACAGCGGTAAAAAGATTAATGCAATTCCTGGACATAATATCCCAGTGGGAGCACTTGGTGTTTTCATTCTGTGGTTAGGTTGGTTCGGATTTAATGGCGGTAGTACGCTTGCAGCAGACCCTAGTCTTGTACCAGGAGTTGTTGCAGCAACGTTACTTTCTACTTCTGCTTCCCTTGTTGCAGCGGCTTTTTATACAAAATTACGCTTCAAAAAAATTGACCCGTCTCTATCGCTTAATGGTGTGTTGGGGGGACTAGTCGGTATTACCGCGGGTTGTGCAAATGTATCACTTGGTGGTTCTATAATTATAGGGCTGGTATCTGGTGTTATTCTTGTGGAAGGAATTCGTTTCCTTGAAACAAAAGCCAAAATCGATGACCCTGTTGGAGCAATTGGCGTTCATGGAATCTGTGGAATATGGGGTACGCTTGCAGTTGGATTATTCGATGTCGCCGGAGGAAGCGGATTATTCTACGGTGGTGGTCCCGATCTATTTTTGACTCAGCTAGTCGGTGTGGTAGCAGTTATCGTTTGGACAATGCTTACAGTTGGTTCATTCACATATGCCATCAACAAAGCATCTTCTATCCGAGTTTCTAAAGAGGATGAAATTGCTGGTCTGGATTTTGCCGAGCATGGTTCCAATGCTTATGAATTAAAAGAAACTTTACTAACTAGCGAGACAGAACCGCTACATGGCAAGGCACTTGGTAGTGATCTGGCAACTCGTTTAAATCACTTAGGGTCAAATCAAGCGGACAAGAAGTTTTCTAGTTAATTGATTATTACTATCTAACAAAACATTTAACATAAAATTGCTGTAAAAGAGCTTGGAAACTACCAAGCTCTTTTACATTAGATCATTTTTGCAATCACTTCCCTTGTAAAATAGGCTTAAGTATATTACTTTATATAACAAGACTAAATATTTAGATAGTTATAATTTCAAGCACCTATTAAATAATAAGGAGTGGTATGAGTATGTTTTCTCCATTAACCCCACTGGATTGGAAACGCAGAGCAGTAAAGTATTACCCAAAAAAAGTGGCAGTTATCGATGAAAATAAACAATTTACCTACAAGGAGTTTGGTGAACGTACAGACAAGCTTTCTGTTGCCTTACATAAAGCTGGTATCCAAAAAAGTGATCATGTTGCAGTGATGCTGCCCAATACCCATTATATGTTGGAAAGCTTTTATGGAATCTGTCAGCTTGGTGCTACAATGGTACCTTTAAATTATCGTTTATCAGCGGAAGACTTAAAGTACATCATCAAGCACAGTGATGCGAAAATGTTAATTGTTGATGAAGAATTCAGTAAACCGATTGAGGAAATCGTGGCTAGTCTTCCCTTGGAACAAATTGTTATTGTTTCTGTAGCTGGTCAAGAAACTTCTTTAAAAGGGGTAGAATATGAGGCCTTCCTGCAACATGCCCCAGAAAACGCAATACTGCCAGAGGTTGAAATTGATGAAAATCAACTACTAACGTTGAACTATACGAGCGGAACTACATCGAAACCAAAAGGCGTGATGCTGACTCACCGCGGTAATTACCTTAACGCGGCAAATTTCATGTATCACCTAGGTGTCAATCATGATGATGTATACCTTCATACTTTACCGATGTTTCATGCGAATGGATGGGGTGGTGTCTGGGCAATTACGGCAGCTGGTGGTACCCATGTTTGTTTGAGAAAGGTCAATTCTTCTCATATTCTTGACTTGTTTGAAAGGAAGAATATCACATTATTATGTGGTGCTCCGACCGTTATTAATATGCTTGTCAATGATCCAAAAGCAAAGGAAACGAATATCAAGACTCGCCCACGTATGGCAACAGCAGGAGCTCCTCCAGCTGCAGCGCTCATTAACAAGGCACAGGAAATTCTTGGATTAAATATGATTCACGTCTATGGTCTGACTGAAACCTCACCTTTCATTCTTTACTGTGAATGGAAAAAAGAATTTGATGCAAAGTCGGCTGATGATCAAGCAACAATTAAGGCAAGACAAGGAATTGAACTTGCTTTTAACGGAGAAACAAAGGTCATTCACCAGGATGGAGAAGAAGTTGCCTGGAATGGGAACGAATTGGGAGAAATCATTACCCGGGGCAACGTGGTGATGGAGGGATATTACAAAGATCCTGAAAAAACAGCAGCCGCAATCAAAGATGGTTGGTTCCATACTGGTGATTTGGCGGTCACCTATCCAGATGGCTTTATTGAAATACAAGATCGAGCGAAGGACTTGATCATTTCTGGTGGGGAAAACATTTCTTCTACAGAGGTGGAAGGGGTATTGTATAAACATTCGGACATAATGGAAGTAGCTGTCATTGCCGTTCCTGATGAAAAATGGGGGGAAGTACCAAAGGCGATTATTGTGTTGCATCCACATGCAAAAGTTACAGAAGAAGGAATCATTTCTTATTGCCGATCCGAAATGGCACATTTTAAAGCTCCCAAGGCAGTTGAGTTTGTGGAATCCTTACCAAAAACTGCGACAGGCAAACTGCAGAAGTTCCGCTTAAGGGAGATGTATTGGGACGGACCAAAGAAGGTAAATTAAAGTTTTGGTTCAGAATGCCAGCTAGAAACTATTTGTTCTGATTGTGTCTTGGAACAGATAGTTTTTTAGTGTGGCTGTAAACCTTTACAACTATCCATTCTGAAGGAATTTCAGAGGAAATTAGGAAAACGATAAAAAATACAAGCCCGAAAAGAAAAGTCTTCTTAACATTAACTCGGCGTTGTTTTGTATATCGCCTCTGATCTGTCACTCACTGTGCAAGTTTAAAAAAGCCCGGAAAAGTTTCCAAGCTTTAAAAGGGTTTGGTACACCCACAAAAACTATCTACTCTTGCGGGTCCTTGTTTTTATCTTTCTTCGTATCAGGTTTTAATTCGGATCCAAATTCGGTCTGCAGGTTTCTGTCGTAATAACCAGGCATTTTGGTATTACGTGAAACAACTTTTTTTTTCATATACCAGTGCACAAGAATCTCCCCAAGCGCGATACCGATAGCTGATGCTATGGAAGCTGTTGCCAGCCGAATAAGGCCATCAAACAAAAGGGTGCCCAGTCCCCATACTCCAGCAAGTGCTAGAACAAAGTCGACCATCGCTGCTCCTACATTTCCGATTTTAGGCAAAATATATAAATCCCCAATAACAAACGATACAACAGTTAAGATTAGACTTGTAATGAGAATTGCTGTAATAGATACTTCTAACAATAGACCAAGAATAACCCATAGTACTGCTGTTGTTAAAATGAATTTGATTACTAATGCTGTTATATATTTCATTCGATTATCTACTCCTTTTATTGCGACGCTATTAACTTATGGTGTCCTTTTTTTTAGTTATAATTCAATTTCCGAGAGTTGATTGTTTGTATCGAATACGTTTTCCTGTATAGGGAAGTATAAGGCTAATACCTTGGAAACTATGGAAACTAATCTAACTGCCGCCGAGGTATCCAATCTCTGGAATTCCTTTTCAAACCACATCCTTAATAAAACTATGGGAACATTTTAAACAAGGTATGAAAATAGAAGTTAAACACACGTTATGAAACTGGGGTTTCTACTGTGATGAGGAAGGATATCGGTGCTGAGTTAACGAGATTAATGTCAGAGATTGCCTTACACGGGGAAGATACACTTAATTTAACGATAGATCTTGGTTTCTTAGATCAACTCCATTGACCAAGAATTAACATAACCAGCGTAATTATTTGGGGAACTGAACTGAGGTGAGGTCAACGGAAAAATTACTTTGGAGTATTGCTCTCCCAGGGTTAGGTCAACTTCTAAATGGTAAATACCTCAAAGGGGTAGTATTCATCTTCTTAGAATTCTTGATTAACGTACAGGCTCATCTTAATATGATTATTGTGTTAAGTTTCCACGGTGATATAGAACAAGCGATTCAGTTAACCAATTACGGATGGTTGATGTTTTATCCTTGTATCTATCTTTTTTCGATTTGGGATGCATACAAAGACGCAGGTGGTGGACTAAAGCCGTATTCCTATCTCCCTTTTGTGTTTTCTGCGTATTTCATGACTGTTGGTGTCATTTATTCTACAGATTTCATGTTGTTTAACCAATTACTTGGACCGGTATGGCTCCCTATTTTATTTGTGATTCCCGGTATTTTCATTGGGACTTTGATACAAAAGTTCATCATTCACAAAAAAAACAACCCAAGATGAGAAATATCCTCATTTTGAGTTGTTTTTATTACTATTTAATCCTCTTTTGCTTTATTTACATGTAAAGGAGGGTGAACTAACCAACCTTTTTCCTTGTTCAATTGAAGTAATTTTCCGCCCATTTGAATCTTTTTATTATGGAACTGTGCAAACATCATGGCAATATCTTCTCGGATGCTTTGACCGATTACTGCACTATCCGCAACAAGACCCTGTGCAATACTTTGAGAAATAGTTGCCGATATTTCTGGATCCATAATACGAGCTCCAACTGGAATGTCGTCCGTATTTGCTGCAGAACGTTCCGGTGGGCTTGGTGGTAGTCCTACACCGTTTGCTTTAAGAAGCTTTCCAGTTTCATCAATGCCCGGTTTAACTATATTTTGAAGGATATCCTCAATAAATTTCTTCAGATCCTTATCTCCAGCATGATTATACAGTACCTCGTACGCAGCAATTTGCGATTTAGCCATAGAATAGGCATTCCATACGGCATATACTTCACCATAATGCATTGGTTCGTCTTTTGGATTTCCGCTTAAAATTCCCATATTGTAATATTACCTCCTTGTTAATTCATTTTTTATCATTACCCAATTTAATTATTTTATTCTTTAAGAAATGCCTGCAAGTAAGGCAAGAGATTTACCTCAAATCTGAAAAAATAGTAAACGAAAAAGGGCATATAAAAACCTGTATCACAATTCAAACGAGTGATACAGGTTTTGAATAATTTATGATTGAGTTACTTGCGGTTGTTTCTGTTTCTGTTGTTATTCTTTTCGTTGCGAATACTTAGTGTCGAATCAATTGCAAGTGAGGCCCCGATGGTACCAATTGCGATTCCTGATATAAAGTTAAAAAATGTCATCTGGGAAATCTCTTTTCTTCCCATTAGTCTGGTTAAAACTAACAACGTAATAAAAGCAATAGCAAGCCTAAACGCTAAATCTGAAATTGACATAGCCATTCTCCTTAAAAGTAAATATTTTCTCACCTGTTTTGGCCTATTTTTCCTAAAACGAAGGATCTGCCCATTCGTAATTGGCGGCTAAGCATACTATGGTATTAATCCTATTACGAAAGGGGGATTTATAAATGAGTTATGAAGGAAACCGTGGTGGATTCGCGTTAATCGTGGTTCTGTTTATCTTGCTTATAATCGTCGGAGCAGGCGGGTTTGGCGGCGGATTCGGTGGTTATTAATTTTTAAAAACTGCCTTAACTTTTTAAATAGAATAAATTCAAAAAAAGCTATTTCCAACAGGAGCTAGCTTTTTTTACATACAATAAGTCTCACTTGTTTTATTCATATATGTATCGTGTCCTAATTTTTTTTATTAACTCGTCCTCATATAGGAATAAACGTTATTTCGATGGTTATCTTAAGAATGGTTCAACTAAAAGGGAGTGTGACTATATTGTTCTATCATGTAAAAGAACTTCAATACAATGCAAAACCAGAGCGTCCAGATCCAGTCTACGCAAAAAAGCTTCAGGAAGTCTTGGGTGGACAATTTGGAGAAATAACAGTAATGATGCAATATTTATTCCAAGGATGGAATTGCCGCGGGGAACAAAAATACCGCGATATGTTATTAGATATAGGTACAGAAGAGATTGCTCATGTTGAAATGCTGGCAACGATGATAGCGCAACTACTTGACAATGCACCCGTTCAAGATCAGGAACAAGCTGCAAAAGATCCAGTTATTGAAGCCGTCTTAGGAGGCATGAATCCACAGCACGCTATCGTTTCTGGCCTTGGAGCCACACCTACAGACAGTGCAGGGTACCCGTTTAACGCCCGCTATACAATTGCAAGTGGAAACCTTCTCGCCGATTTCAGAGCCAATTTAAATGCTGAATCACAAGGAAGACTTCAAGTTGTGCGTCTATACGAAATGACAACAGACAAAGGCGTTCGGGATATGCTTTCCTGGTTAATTGCTCGTGACACCATGCACCAGAATCAATGGATGGCAGCAATTGAAGAACTGGAGCAAAACCAGAAAGCGATTGTTCCTGCTACATTTAACCAGCAGTTTGAAAAGCAAGAAGTTTCGTACTCATTTATGAACTTTTCGCAGGGCGAAGAGAGCAGTAAAGGTCGCTGGGCAAGTGGTAAAAGTATGGACGGACAGGGTGAATTTAACTATGATGCAGATCCAAAAGCATTAGGACAAAATCCACTATTACAGCCTGCTCCGCCGTACATTCACGGGACCCCTCCTGGTAAGGTAGATCCAGCTAAATATTAAGTTTTCATTTACTTGAATAAAATTTACAACATCAGATTTCAGTAGACCTCGAAAATACAATAAAGGCAAAGCCACCACAATAAAGAAAATGCTGTAACCCCCTTAAAGGAGGAGTTGCAGCATTTTTTCAATTCAGTTTCTAAAAGATATACTGCAAGAAGGAAATTATAGAAAATATATCCAAACTACTTATTTCCGTTTATCTTGTGGAAAAAAAGATTACTGATTGCACAGGTGATTAAGTGAATGTTTACTACAACGATTGAAAAAGCATGCTAAACTTCTTATCCCTCTTCTTTACCTCGCTTATTTCTTCCTTAATCGTAACAAAAAGAATAGTAAAACAAGGATTTTTCATAGGTTTTATTGTTCTAATTTACTGCGTTCCTCCATCTGTGGTAATCCTTCCATCTGTTTTTAATCATTATCTTTGCACCTTCATGAGCATATTCAAACATATAATAAACTCAAGATGATTAGGCATAGAAACATGAGGAGACCCGAGCAATTATACCTTTTTCAATCTACAAGAATTTTTCTTGTCCATTAAAGATTAAAGCACGAGTAAGAACGGGTATAGGAGGATATATATATCATGTGCTTGGAGGAGTGTCGAAATGATGAACTGGAATAAACTCCAAACCAAAATGAATAAATATAAAAATATGTCAAAAAGAGAGAAATGGCACCAGATTTACTCAAACCTTTGGGTGACACCGATTATTTATGCAGGGTTATCTCTATTGCTTTTTGCCTTAACCGTATGGGCAGACCTGAAGATGGAGTTTGGCAACATGATTCCTTTGATTCTTAGTGCAGATTATCAATTGACCAAAACAATTTTAAGCACCTTAACAGCGGGACTTTTATCTTTAAACGCCTTTACCTTTTATGGTGTGTTAACAGCTTTAACTACTTTTGCCGGTCAATTTTCTCCAAGAATACTAAAGAATTTTATGATGACAAAGGTGACACAGCGAACACTAGGGATTTTTAACGGAAGCTTTCTGTATGTATTGCTTTGTCTATTATTTCTTAACGGGGAAACAGCCTCCCAATATTCCTTGATTCCGGTAACAGCCACATTTCTGACAGCTTTATGTTTATTAGCTTTTGCTATTTTTATTAACCATATTGTCACTTGGTTGCAAGTTTCAAATATGACGGCTGATATGAAAAGGGAATCCATCGATATTATTGAGAATTCCTTGCTTAGTGAGCTTCAGCCTTACAGGGTAGATAATGAAGAGGCAATAAAAGGTCAAATCCCGGAATACCAGGGACATCAAATAGGCATTGATAATTCGGGTTATTTACAAACCGTTGATTTTATTCCATTGATTGAGGAGGCATGTAAGGATGATCTCATCATCCGGTTAGAATACAAAGTTGGCAATTTTGTATTTGGCTCAACGCCATTGTTAACCTATTGGAAGAATAAAGAAAAAACAGCTATTGATGAATTTAAATATAAAAATATGTTTCATATGGGAAATACTCAAACGGAAATTCAGGATATTGAATTCAGTATCAATAAATTTGTTGAAATTGCTATTCGTGCATTGGGCAATGATGACCCCAAAACGGCAACCGGCACCATTTATGAGATTGGAGATTTACTTATAAACATTTCTCGGAAGGCGAAGTTCACTCCTTATTTAACTGATAAAGATTATAACCTTCGTCTTATTTTAAAAAACCTTTACTTTGACGATTATTTATATATTGGATTCGCCTCTATACGCCACTATGCAAGAGATAACGTGGTCATTACCGTTGAGCTATTGAAAGTCCTCGAGGCGATTGCCCAAGGAGTGAGCAAACGAGATTCAAAGCATGTATGGGAATTTGCTGTTTACACAGCAAGTGGGTTTGAATATGGATATATGCATCAATTGGATAAAAGGAAGTTTTATGATGGTCTTTTTAATATTGCAAAAGTAACGGATAATGAGGAAGATTACAAGAACCTTACTGAAAAAATATCAATGTACGCAGAGCACCTTTAAAGAAAAAATAGTACAATACAATTAAAAAATTCTTTACAGACAGAAAAGGGTAAATAGATGTTTATTGTAGCTAGAAAAAGGAAAAGAGAATTGAAACATGATATTGGAGGGATGAAAAACATGAGAACGAGTGATAAAAGATCATCGGATAAAGATAATAATGGTGAACATGTAGAAAAAAGAACAAAACTGGACGAGTTCAAAGATCAACAGATGGTGGATGATATCCCATTGGAAGACTTAAAAATAGAACAAAAAGACGAAAAGAAAAAGTTCAAATCAAAGGACGAATCCCAGAGTGAAAGAAAGTATAAGAAGGATGAAAAATAAAAAAGCAATTCCATGAAGTTATCTCCACTTTCTTTTTGGATGGGAATTACTTTCTCGTTGTGGACTTATATCGCTTCCTGAACAATGATGGTTAATAACAAACAACTAATTTTCTGAGAAACCCGTATTTTTTATGAAAAATGCGGGTTCCAGCTTGTTGAAGGTAACTTCTTTGCTAAATTTGTTAAATCATCTATTAAAATTTAAAAATACATCCAAGTTCCATTTACTTTAAAACTGTCTAAAAAAGCACCTGGATGAGGAACTCACTTCTTCATCCAGATGCTTATGCAACTTTCAAATAGTTAAGAGATCGTCACCCATTGTGTAGCTTCGTTACTTGACAGAGAAGGGGGAAAACTGTTCTCCTTCTTCTATCTTGACTTCCGTTTCATCTTGATTAGAAGGATTCCCATTGACTAAACTCTGTACCTTGTATTTACCGCTTTCTAGAGCTTTTTCACCTGTCTAATACGTCTGATTGGTATTAGTCATCTACTCCACCTCCGCTATAAATTGTAGAAAAGATATAAGCAGTTTCTTTGTTGAATTTACTATTTTAAAATAAAGTGTAACTATAATGCTGGCCAGAATTTATAACTAAAACCGTAAAGCTTGATGACTCACTATCATCTTTTTGGTATCATAAACTATATGAATAGAGACTGGCTTTAGTTAGAAGTCAGTCTCTTTGCTCTATTATTCATCTAGGGGAGGCGTTCCATGTACATAGGTAGGTGCTGGCCTCAGCTCCTGTTTGCCTCCGTGGGCTTTCGGTTTTTTTACATAACCAAATTCAGCATTCCATCCTGAGTTTCCCCAGAAGTCCAACCCTCGAGTATTCCAACCCTGGAATAAGTATTGCATAGCGACTGATATTTCACCGAATTGCCCACCTGAGATTTCTTGTAGCTTCATAGCATAGACGGGCTCCGGACAATCTGGTTTAGCATGAAATTGAAGTTCTTTTCATGGGTAAACATAGGGAAATCACCTCTCCGATTGAATTTTGTTAACAATTTTATAAATTTATAAAGGGTTCTTTAGTGTTCCTTTTGGGAGAGAAGTATTCCTCTATAAAGAATTCAATTCTTTATAGAGGAACTTTTTTTCTACATTAATTAAGATACTTTTTTCCAATGTGCTGCTTCATTACTTGAAGGAGAAGGAGGGAACTGTTCGCCTTTCTCCACTTTAATTTCAGTGTTATCTTGGCTTGATGATGAACCACCACTGACTAGACTTTGTACCTTGTACGTTGCACTTTCTGGTGCTTTTTCACCTGTTTTGTACGTGTTATTGTTATTAGCCATCTTGCTCCACCTCCAAAAATAATTTAGAAAAGAAGCCTCAATATTCTACATCTTCTTTTCTATATTGGACGAGTTCCCGTGATATTAGGTCCTAAACATAAATAGTTATATATTACAAAAATGTAATTAAATTGTAAGATTGGTAAACTTATCAAGTTTATCAATCTCCTCAAAAACTGAGATTTAGGTGCTGTTCAATTGGGAAACGAGGGTTATGAACGGGTAACTAAGTACTTTAATAATGTGCGTACACTTTAGTTGGTGTAGGAAGGAGTCCACATGATATATAGAATCGTTCGTATGCAAGATGCATGTTGAATGGTACCTGGGAAAAATAAGTGGGTAGTTTTTGCTGTCCAGCTTTTTGAGCCCCCTTCGATTTGGAGGGGGGTTAAAAAAGTTGGTTCGTGAATTGACAGTCAACAGGTAGTGGGGGGACGGGGAACAACAGATAAAAGGAGCAGGCCTTTTATCAAAACGAATCATAAATTAGGAAAGCTAGTTTTAAAAATTAACTGTCTTTTCACACTAGATGCATTTTCTTTCTATTTTATCAACCAAGGCTTTCACGAAAATCGCCATCAAAATATAAATAGGAAAGGAAAACCAATATTCCCATCGTAGTAGAGTATAAATGTTAAGTTCAGAAAAAATGGGTTCAGCCACAAAAACGGCAAAGAGACTTAGCAACGTAAGGACGACTAAATAGGATTTCCAAGAACTAAAGTATTGATATAACAACATATAAAATACGGGAATGATTGCTATATCAACGGGATATAATCGACCTACGAAATATGTAAGTTGGAAAGGGTAAGTCCATAAATTTAATGAAATACCGATATCATCCATAATGAGTGCGAGTAAGCTTGTTATCAGACCTATAAGCAAGATAATATTCACTCGTTTTTTATCAACTATAACCACCCATATTATCCAAAGAAAAACTGTGATACTAACGAGAATCCACCACTGATAAGAAAATAAAATGTTTTCGAAAAAATGCTGTTTTTTTAATTGTGAGTACTTTTCATGTGTATCTATGATTTCATTCATTATTACAAGATCCATCCCAATCATTCCACCTTCATTGAAGTTGCATTACTGCTAGGTTTTGTTTCGTTTAAATATCTATACATCTAGAATAAAAGGCCTTTTTAAGGAAAGCCTACTGATAGACAGTGAAATCATACAATAGGGGATCTCTAAATGAATAATTACACAAATAACAATACAGCTAGACGTTACACAGCCCATGTTAGTACGCTTGGTACAACCCAAATTCATTTAAGAAATCCTTATATCATTGCGTGGTGGAGTGCTGCATTTCCAGGGTTTGGACATTTGCTTTTATCAAAATATTTACGAGGATTTTTATTATTTATTTGGGAAGTTGTCGTTAATCTGCAAGCAAAAATAAATTTAGGCATCCTTCTTTCCTTTCAAGGTGATATGGATAAGGTTATTAACGTGTTAGATACGAGATGGCTGCTCATCTATATGCCGGTATATCTATTTGGAATTTGGGATAGCTATCGCACCACGGTCGATATGAACAAAGTGTATATACTTGCAGATCGGGAAGAACATCGTTTCAATACATTTGCTATTGGAGCAGTGGAAATAAACTACTTAGATAAAAGAAACCCTGTCATGGCTGTAATGTGGTCACTATTTGTGCCGGGTTTAGGTCAACTCTATATCCATCGAATTCTTACCGCTTTTTTCGTCGTAATTTGGACTGGTGTGTTTTTTTACTTTTCACATTTTCTTGAGGCAGTCCCTCTACTAATTTTAGGTAATATACAGCAAGCTACTGCTGTACTAGATCCAGAATGGTTCTTATTTTTACCTTCCTTATATGGTTTTGCTATGTATGATTCTTATATGAATACAGTTGAAAATAATAAGCTTTTCGAAAAGGAACAACGGCGGTTTTTAAAAGATGACTATCAAAATAACGATTTCGTACTACTAAAAGGACAAAAAGTGAAGTGAATAGGATGCAGTTATACGCAACGTTTGATCATACCATTTTTTTAGAAATGGCTATAGCGACGCTCGAGAAAAAAGGCATTAAAAAGGAAAATATATATGCAGTTCCACTTGACAACCGACCTGAAGAAAGTAGGCTGTTTGATAGCATTCACCGGTCAGATGGCACATCCCTTATTGATCTCGGTATGGGCCTTGCAACAGCGTTCTCTGTTATTGGAATTAGTTTAGGTTTTGAGCTGGCATGGGGGCCAATCTATTGGGGGCTAATTAGTGCGTTTATCGGTTTCGTTTTAGGGTTAGCTATTCGATTATTTACTGAATTAGTATGGAAAAAGCGTAAGAGGCGTTTAAAAGGAAAAAATTCTGAAGTCATTCTAATTATTGACTGTGAAGAAAGACAAGTTGACGTAGCAGAAAAAATTTTGTGGGAACACTTTGCACTTGGAGTAGCAAAGATCAAAAAAGGGTAGTGAACACGTTTGTGCCATGGAATATTGGCACTTTTTTTATGGCTAAAAAGGTGAAATTCCTGATATACCTTCAGTGGTGGAAGTCACTTCATTTTTTGGGAAAACCAGCTAATATCATTAGATTGACCGTTAAACCTATGCTAACCTAGAACTATATGGTGACGGAAATCGACAAATAAATAGCTGGAGGGCTAAATTATGAAGAAGATTTTGATAGGAGCTTTAAGTGGCGCGATCGTGGTTGGTGCCATTATGTATTTTGTCTTGTTTAATGAAGAAGATACTAACCCAAAGCAGGAAGTAGACGGGAAACGTACGGTATCCGCTGACATGGAACTAATTAATGAGCAAAACTCGATTGAAGAAGTAATACGTACAACATATGATCAAAGGAGTTATGATTTGAACGATCCATTGGTTATTACGGATCCTTACAGTGCTGCTCCGTTAACAGCACTTATCAAGTTCGAAACGGATGAACCACAAGAAATAACGGTCACAGTTAAAGGCAAGACGGAAGGAACCGATATCGTTAAAACCTATGACGGGTATGATACAAGTCACGCGGTCCCAGTACTGGGTCTGTATCCAGATGATGAAAATACGGTGATAATAGCGGGAGAAAGTAAAGACGGGACTGTCACGGAAAAAACGCTTTCGATAACGACAGAAGCCCTTCCAGAAGGTTTTCTTACGACAGAACTCATTAAATCAGAGCAAGCAAAAATGGAAAACGGATTAACATTCCTCATTCCAAGTAGTGAATCTGCATATGCAGTCGATAGCAATGGCGATGTACGTTGGTACGCTACCTTTCCTAATAGCCATGTGCTAAAACGGATGGAAAATAACAATCTACTATACGTAACAGAAAAGACAGATCAATATAATCTAATACTGGAAATGGACATGCTAGGTCAGGTGTCGAATGCTTACCAAGTAACCGTCAGCAATTATGAAGGTTGGGGGATTATTCACCATGATGCGGTTGAATTGCCAAATGGAAACATACTAGCTACAGCGCATGATGGGACGCAGTATATTGAGGACGAAATGATTGAAATTGATCGAGAAACTGGCGAGTTAGTTGATGAGCTAAATATGCGCGAGATTATGCCAGAAGATTTTTATAAAGAATACGATGGACCTTCAGCTGCAGATGGCGATTGGTTCCACCAAAATGCCATTTGGTTTGACGAAGATGAAGGGGATATTCTTGTTTCTAGCCGGCATCAGAGTCTAATCATGGAGATGAGTTACCCTGAGGGAGAAATCGACTATATCTTAGCTGCCCATGAAGGATGGCCAGAAGATTATCAAGACTATTTGCTAGAGCCAATAGGGGAAGATTTTAAATTTCCAGGTGGACCACATTCTGTGACGGTATTACCTGACTTTGACAATAATGATGTTACAAAGGACATTATGTTATTTGACAATAACATTGCTGTTTCGCGTGGTGACGAAAGTGTGAGCGAGGAATACAGTCGTGGTGTCCAATATCGCATTAACACAGAAGAAATGACTGTTAAAGAGATCTGGTCATATGGAAAAGAACGTGGAGAAGACTTTTTCTCCAAATATGTTAGTGACGCCAACTATTTAAGCGAAACACAAAACCGGTTAATCACATCTGGTTATACACAGCTGGAAAATGGGAAGATGCGGAGTATTGTTGTGGAAGTAACTGGGGAAGAGGATCCGGAAGTGGTTTATGAACTGAAGGTAACAGGATTTGAAGAAGGAGATCACAGACAGATTTATCGTGCGGTTCGAATGTCGTTATATCCTGAGAAATGGGATTTTAATCTAGAATAAACCGAGTAGGGGGTAGTAGAAAAAGACAAGCACTTTCGCTTGTCTTTTTTAAGAGCAAAGAAAGTATAAAATTTTGGTGATTATCTGTCTAGCTCCAGTGCCTAGACACTCGAGACATAAGCAGTTCGCTTCCGCGCGAGAAACCCATCCAACACTGCACCGCTCTGCTTATGCTTGTCGTGTCTTTCAAGGCGCTTTTCTTAATTGGGTGTCATTGGCCGATCTATTCTTTCAAGTCGACCTAAATCATAAAATCAGAAGTATTTCTCTAGCATAGGAAAGAGTCCTTTTCTTATTTTTGTTTCCAAAGCTTACCAGGCCAAAAGGCAAATCGTCCAAGTACAGTTGTTATGGATGGAACGAGTAGTGGTCTTACAATAAAGGTATCCAGTAACACCCCAATTGCGGTCACCGTTCCGAATTGAACCAGTACCTGCAGGGGAAGTACTGCCAATACCGAAAATGTCCCTGCTAGTATTAACCCAGCTGAACTAATAACGCCGCTCGTCTGGCCGACTCCTTCTGAAATTGCTTCTTTCATGGACATATGTTTGCGGTTTTTCCATATGCTTGAAACCATAAATATATTGTAATCTTCACCAAGTGCTACTAAGAAAACAAAGGCATAAAGAGGAATTAGACCATTCATGGCAGGTGCGTCAAACCCATAATGGATCAATAGCCAACCAAGTCCAAGTGCTGAAAGGTAGGACAGGACAACCGTTATCAAAAGGTAAATCATTGCTACAATGGAGCGTAAGTAAACCAATAATAAAGCTGCAATGATGACCAGTACAACCGGAATAATCAGGTTTTGATCTCGGCTTGTTACTTCTTCCGTATCATAAAGTGTCGCTGTCTCTCCGCCAATCCAGACATGTTCGCCAGCCTGTTGCACGCCCGCTTGTTCAAGGCTGTTCTGCACAGAAGCTAGTAATTCCGGAATGTAGTTAATGGCCTTTTTTGAATAGGGATCAATTGCTAGGGTTAGCTCATATGCTTGATAATTGGAATCTTTTTCACCAGTTCTGGGCTCACTCACATTTTCTATTACCTCTAAAGAAGAGAGGTCCTCTTTTAGTGAAATATCGTAACCATCTGTATCGACAATAATCTGTACGGGAGCTATTTTCCCAGGTGGATAATGGTCGGCAATAACCTGGAATCCTTCACGTGATGGCATATCTTCTGGAAAAGAATCAAGCACCCCATACGTAAACTCTATTTTAGGAACAAAAAGTGCAAGTCCTCCAAGGAAAATCGTACAAATAATAATTACCGGCCAAGGTTTCCCAGTAACCAAACGTCCAACAGACTTGCTGAAGCGGCTTCTTGTTTTTGGATGACGAACAGGCTTTCCTTTCTTCTTTTCTAACTCCTGTGCCATTTTTTCTGTACGAGGTATAAAAGGAAAAAAGGCTATCCTGCCAAACATAGCTAGAATCGATGGCAAAAATGTCAGGACTGCAATTCCCATGATGAATATGGCTAAGCTGAACGGCACTGCAAAACGATCATAGGATGCGTATTGTGCAAGCGATAGTGTAATGAGTCCGAGTACAGTTGTTAAGGCACTCATCATAATAGCGCTTCCTGAGTTACCAATTGCCTGTTGAAGTGCTGTATATTTATTTGTCTCAAGTTGTAATTCATCCCGATACCTGGAAATGAGAAATAGGCAATAATCGGTTCCAGCTCCGAACAGTAGTACGGTCATAATGGATATTGCCTGGGCGTCAACTTCAATCCATCCTTGGCTTGCCATAAAACCAAGTAATGGACTTATTAGTCCGTAGGCAATCCCAACACTTATTAACGGGACGATGGCTAGTATTGGAGAACGATATAAGACAATAAGTAAGACTAATACAAGCAAAACGGTTGTGACCAATAGTGTCATATCTGCTTGGCTAAACAGTTCCGTTGCATCTGTTTGAATTCCAACCGGACCAGTAAATCGTACGTGTAAGCCATCTTTCGTTAATTCTTCCTTAAAAGGATTTGTTTTCGTCACAGTGGTAACCTTTTTTTTCAAGACATCAAGTGCCTGCTGCAATGATTCTGTCGAAGAACTTTTTTCAAAAAATACAGGTGTTGTGAGAGCTGCACCATCACTAGAAGCAGATTTCATTAATGCTTCTATGGGTAGATTGGCAAAGTCCGGGACTAATTCTTGCTGTTCTAAGGGCTTTTGTTTTAATTGTTTATAGATAGATTGTACGGCTTGAAAATCAGCTTCCTTCAAACCACCTTCTCGGTACCAGACCATTAATAGTGGGACCCCAGTATCGCTTGGAAACTGCTTTTGGACAATCTTTGCTGCCTCAACCGACATGGCATCTTCTGGTAACAGGTTAGTTGAAGCGGTTTCTTCATCGTTAACCTGAGGCCAGACGAAAGACAGAATTCCTATGACTAGAAGCCAAATTACGAGTGTTGCAAAGCGACTCTTCGAACCAGCAACTGCATTGCTCCATTTCTGTAAAAATTTGTTCATCCAATCTCCCTTTCTTTAGATGCAGGTTTTCACGTTGATATAATTATATATACTAGTTAGTTAATTATCAATGGCTTTGAATCAAATTCCTACAGGAGTTGTGCTATAATACAAATTAACTAATGGACAAGGAGAGAACAAGTGTGAAGGCCAAACATAACCGTTCGCCAGGCAGACCGCGTTCCAGTGAGTTAGAAATACCAACAAAAGAAATTATCTTAAAGGCGGCCTCCCGTCTTTTTTTAGATAACGGCTATCAACATGTTTCGGTAGATGATGTTGCGAAATTATGCAATGTGACAAAAGCAACCGTCTATTATTATTATGCTAGTAAAGCGGAATTATTTACGGAAACGATGGTGCAAATGATGGAACGCATTCGCGAAAAAATGCATGTCATGCTGCAGGAAAACATCCCATTACGCAGCCGTCTCTTAAATGTGACAGAAGCACACTTGAAAGCAACCGTTGATATGGATATGGATGGTTTTATGAAAGGGACTAAAAATACATTATCACCGGAACAAATAAAGAGAATGCATCAGGCAGAAGAGAATATGCATCAAGCAATCGAAGAAGCATTTGTTGAGGCAATGGCAAAGGATGAAATTCGTGAAATAAACCCAACATTTGCTACACAGACATATTTAGCACTATTAAAAGTAGGCAATTATAAGACAGTTGATAACCATTCTATATTCCCAACGATTGAAAAAACGGCTGAACAGATCACCCGTTTCTTTTGGCAAGGACTTTTTCCTGAATAACAGTAGTGGGAATCATGATGAATCGGATGAAAAAAGGAGGGACTTTCTATGCGTCTTTGGCATGAAGAACTATTATCAAGACTGCCACGTCAGCAGCTGCTGGGTCAGCACCGGGAATGTTGTGCTTTAAGAGGCAATGGTTGGGGGAAAAAGCATGCGACTGTCAATTATGTGTTTGATTATGCACCCTATAAATTATACGAGTACCATCTGAAGGTGATGGATGAAATGAAAAACAGGGGATACCAAAATGATCCCCTGTGGGAAAACCCATATTATAGAGGGAAGGCATGCCCGGCACATGACAAAGATAGTCTGTATTGGCATGAACAAAAGGACACAACAGCATTTCCTGTATATCCAGAACATGATCTGGAGTATTTCCATGCATGCGTGGAAAATCTGGAAGATAAGGGTATAAAAATTAGGTGAAGTATTCTAACTTTGCTTCTGGAAAATACTGATGAATGTAGTTTCCTAATGTATCCTTTATATCCTCTTGTTCCTCATTTGTATAAACATATTTACCAATACCGTATCTTCCCCATTTCCATTTCCGCTTCGATTCGTCAAGTTCGAGTTTGGTCATCGGATAGTTTTCTTGAATGACACGCTTAGCTGGTTTTGTAAAGCGATGTTGGATCATTTCAAACGTTAAGTCTTTCCTGGCAAATGCCGGTAAAGCAGCATCAAGCTTTTCAAACATTTCATGATAGCCTTCTTTCCAGTTTTCGTGTAAATAAATTGGCGCAATGATAAACCCTAATGGATAGCCGGCTTCTGCAACTTTAACAGCTGCTTCAATTCTCTCAGGGAGCCTTGACGTGCCAGGTTCAAAGAATTTAATAATATAATCATTATTAATACTAAAACGAAAACGTGTCCGGCCATTATGCTTAGCATCAAGCAGATGATCGACATGAGCAAACTTTGTTACGAAGCGAAGATGACCATATTCTGATCTGCCGAAGTATTCTATTGCTCGTTTTAGCGTATGGGTTAAATGATCAACACCAACGATATCTGATGTACACGAAGCTTCAAATCGTGTAGGTTCAGGGGCACGTTCCTTCATGTAGTCAGCAGCCGAATCAAAAATTTCATCCACGTTTACGTACGTTCGAATATATGGTTTGTTGCCCATTGTTGTTTGCAGGTAACAGTAATGGCAATGGCCCATGCACCCGGTTACAAAAGGGATCGCGTATTCTGCTGATGGTTTTGATGTATCAAACTTTAAGGTTTTTCGGATACCAAGTACGAGTGTTGATTTAGCAACACGGTATTTCTGAAAATGATTATCTCCTGGTAAATTCCGAATTTGATTATGTGAGGTTGTTTCCCGAATTTCAATCCCCATATTCTCGAATTTAGTAACGAGGTCTTTTCCAAGTTGATACTCCAATGCACGGGGTTCGACATAAACAAGTTGAGGAACAAAAGGTTTAACCATCGAGATCACCTATATCCGATGATCCAAAGGCTTCCAGATAGGCATGTTCTGCTTCTCCTTCAGATTTAAACACCGCAAATTCATCTGAAAATGGAAAATAATTCTCGTGTGCAAAAAGAGCTAATTCATAAGGGTTATCTGGATTTTGTACAACTGCTGCTTGTTGAACATTGGCAACATCTTGAGCATGGGGATTACGAATAATAATATAAACGATTTCACCTGGTTGGTAATTCTGATTCATGTCCATTATTTCACCTAGTTTCCTTTAGTTTAATGTTTTAGTTATTCCTTAAAGGGGCAGATTTATGTTTTTTTTAGCTAATAACAAAACAGATCAATCCATTTTCCAAAAATGGATTGATCTGTTTATGGTTGCTGTGAATAAGTTGTGCTTCCTTCACAGACAACTAGAATAGACGAATACCCAGGGATTAAACGTTGACATTATCTTTTAACTCAATTTTCTTTAGTGGAATTTCTTGAGGTTTGGCAAAATAATAGCCTTGAAATAATTCATAACCAATTGCAGCAAGGTAGTTTATATCCTCTAGTCTTTCAACACCCTCTGCCAGGACTTGGGCATTTATATGCCCGGCAATCTGGACAACCGCTTTTGCTACTTTCTGCTTGCCGCGATCTTCGCTTACCCCGTCAGCAAACTCCCTCGCTAATTTAACAAAATGCGGCTCGAGAGATGCTAGTTTTTTCAGATCATTTGCACCTGTTCCGACATCATCCAAAGCATACTTAAAGCCATGTGACTTGTAGTAATTTAGGATTTTCTTAAGATGTTCGATGTCTTCAACCTCGTCCGTTTCCACAACCTCAAAGACAACTTGTTGCGGTTTAATACCGATTTAATGAGCTCAAATGTAGTCGACAAACAATGCTCTGGTACATAAATAGCTGTCGGAATGAAGTTTATGAAAATGAGTTTATTTGTAATTTTGGAGGCATTCTTAACCGACTCAATTCGACAAGCCCGGTCTAAAGCAAATAATCGATTACGAACTCGTGCTGCTTCGAACATTTTGAAAGGTGGAATGATACTTCCATCCTGATCAACGCCCCTTGACAAGAGCTCATGACCAATAATGTTAACTTCATTATTTTTAACCCGGACAATTGGCTGGTAGTGGGTTCTTATGGAACGATTATCAATCAGTTGGTCAATCCAACTAGCTTGCTTTTCGGCTTGTAAAGCTCCGATGGGTTCCTTTTCTTCAAGATTATGTAATGGGTTCTTTTTCTTAGCAGCAGTTGCAAAAATAATACTTGCATCAAAATGGGCTTCGAGATAATCCAGTAGATCAAACACAATGGATTCCTCAGCCCAAAAGATTTGGTCATTGACAAACACCCATTTTTCTTCTGAATGGGAGGTAAAGTATGGTTTCAATTTCTCGATAGTCTGATCACCTTCAAAAGAAACAGTATATTCCTTGTGCTGTGGCAAACAAATATCACATCCATTTATCACTTCATTTCCTCCTTTTTTGTCCTTCATTTCTATATCGGAATAAAGTGACAGCTTCTTTAGATTTTAATACAAAAGTAACAACGTTAGTAGGAATACTTAATTATTCCTGAATGAAAACGAGCTATAAGGAAAAGATAAAATGAACCTTGGCAACTAGCAGGAGGGATACTTTATGCAAAACGCAAAAGAAGGATTAATACCCGTAGTTCTTGGATCAGCAGTGACCACCACTGGTGTCGCGCTACGGAATAATAGAAGCATACAACCTATGGTAACCGGTTCGATTATTGGGTTTGGATTGGCTCATATCGTATTAGGGGCCATCGATTTAGTCGAAAATCGTGGTTAAAAGGACTATTACAGAAAAAAGGAGGTGTAGTAATTATGGAAACGTTGAAGAAAATAGCCTTAACTTTAGTAATAATTGGAGCTGTTAACTGGGGATTAATTGGGTTATTCCAGTTTGACCTAGTGGCAGCAATATTTGGTGGACAAGATGGGGCTTTAGCTCGAGTAATTTATACGCTTGTTGGCTTAAGTGGTCTGTATTGCATAACCATGTTATTTGACCCTGTGACAGAAATGGATAAGGACATGGACAGAGGTAAGGATCGAACTATGCATACAAAAAATGTTAACTATGGCACGGAGTTTAGTGAAGAAAATGATGTTACAAATTCGTCTGAATCTTTCGCGGACAGGGAAAGAGACCAAGATCCATTAAATAGAAAATAATAACCATTTACTCCAAAGCCTTCCATGGCTTTGGAGTAATTACTTACAGGTTATATATGGAAAGGAAGCGGAAGCATGGAACATCATCAAGAAATAACAAACAATCCCTCCATCGAGAAGCACTTGCTTAACTACAAGGAAGGGCTTCATAAATTCACTGAAGGTATGCCTGAAGTTGTACAGACGTACAATGAATTTACCGAGCACTGTTTCAGAGAAGGGGAGATTTCCCAAAAAAATAAGCAACTTATTGCCCTCGGGATAAGCGTTTATTCCCAAGATGAATACTGTATGATTTATCATACGAAGGGGTGTATCGACCAAGGTTGCACGGATAAGGAAATTTTTGAGGCAATTGGCGTATCAACAGCAATTGGTGGAGGAGCAGCCATGAGTCAAGGCGTAACACTTGTACAAGAATGTATGGATCAATTTAAACAAAAAAGACATTAATAAAGATCACCAGCTAGTAACAAAAGCTGGTGATCTTTATTCTTTTATAAATTCAATGTTTGTGGTGATTCACTTTTTTTGTTCATCAAATTAATGTGAATGGGTTCAATTTCGAGTACGATGTAATTCGGATCAGTTGGACCATCAAACCAAAGATCCATATGCTCATTCCACATCTGGTCTTTCATCTCTTTCGAATCATTTATGGAAACCTTTCCTTCATACTCTACATAATCATCGCCGTACCCTTCTCCTTCATAACCGAGAAGAATATGCGTAAACGGGTTAGTTTCTAATTCTTCTGCTTTATGGGTATCTTTGCTTGTCGCTGTGTAAAGTTTCAACCCCACGTTAGAAAAGGTCATGTACCTTGAATGTGGTTTATTATTTTTAACGGTTGCCATTACACCAACACTACTGTCATTAAGTATGTTTTCTACACTTGTTCTAATCTCTTTTTGACTCAACTGCATGCACTCCTTCATTAGTTATAATGATAGTATTCCTCCAAGCTCCAATGTTAAACAAGATCACCTGGTTATTATTATGGACAAAATAGTTGGAGATCTAAGTAGCTCAAATTACCATAGAATGAAGTAACTAGTAGTTCTACTTGAAGGGATAGTCCCTTTTCTATTTATACAAAAATATTTTTATTTTATCATTATTATCAAGGGTGGCGAGCAACACATCGTCTACTAATACGTTACTGGTTGCTTTTATTTTCTGCATCAGCCATTGCTCATCTTTTCCGAGTCTGCTTAACTCATGATAATTGATTTTTCGTTCTTTAATTATAGTTTTAGGGAAATGAAAAGGTTGTATGGCAGACGTTGAACTTGAATGGGTGATTGGCTGATATTGAGGATATAAAAATATGGATATAGATCCTCCGGGTTCCCATAAAGCAAGTGCTACTTTTTGTATATCTTCCGTCTTTTCTTTCCTTAATTCGGATAAAAGCAAATCAATTGAAATTCTTGCTTTAGTTAAGTTTTTATAATTAATTTCTCCATTTTCTATCAGGGGTATGGGGGAGGGATCAAAGATTTTTCTAAATGGTATCCATCGTAGGCTTAGATACACGCCACCAAGATATAATAGTACTAACACGGTCATGGTAATCATCGAACCACGTAACCCTAATCCCTCGTCTGACAATGGGTGGGCAATAATATTTCCTAAAAGTAATGCGATGACAAAATCAAGAAATCTTAACTGTGATATAGAGCGTTGGCCCATTATTTTTGCAGCTAATACTAAAAAAAAGAAACCGACAATCGCTCTTAGAACCCACTGAATAGCGGTAAGAGATTCTTGGCCAGTAAAGAAATCCATGAAGCTCACGTCCTAGTCTCTAAAATTTTTCTACCGAGGTTGACCATTTTTATTGTTTCCTTTTTAATGTCACTTTAACCGCATTGTAAACGACTTTATAAGTGAAACAGCCATCCTCTTGAAAGGGAAGTCCTTATCATGACAATCGAAATAATCCGCTTTTTGGTGGCTGAAATCTTAGAAAGACTTCCATATTGACACCAAATAAAATTCGTAGTAGAATTATCTCGAATTAAAGATATATTAATCTGAGGTAAATGGAAAAATTGGAGGCATATAACATGAACGGACTAAAAGGAATACACCACGTAACAGCGATAACCAGTAGCGCTGAAAAGAACTATGAGTTTTTCACCTATGTACTGGGAATGCGATTAATCAAGAAAACAGTGAACCAAGATGACATTCAAACGTATCACTTATTTTTTGCTGATGATACTGGTAATCCAGGTACAGATATGACATTCTTTGACTTCCCAGGAATTCCAAAAGGTGTCCATGGCACAAACGAGGTATCCAAAACATCATTCCGCGTACCAAGTGATGAAGCATTAGATTATTGGGTGAAACGTTTTGATCGTTTAGCTGTAAAACATATGGGGATTAACGAACAGTTTGGAAAAAAAGTGCTTTCATTCGTTGATTTTGATGACCAAAACTATCAATTAATTTCAGATGAAAATAATGAAGGTGTTGCTGCAGGTACACCTTGGCAAAATGGACCGGTCCCTTTAGAATATGCCATCACTGGACTCGGGCCAATCTTTGTTCGTATCGCGGATTTTGATTACTTTAAAAAAATGATGGAAACCGTATTACAGTTTAAAGAAATAGCGAAAGAGGAAGCGTTTCATTTATTCGAAGTTGGCGAAGGGGGAAATGGTGCGCAAGTAATTGTGGAATATAATGCGGTTCTTCCGCAAGCTCGACAAGGTTTTGGTACTGTTCATCATACAGCATTCCGTGTGGAAGACCGTTCTGTTTTAGAAGAATGGATTACGCGCATGGAAAGCTTTAAGTTTCAAACATCAGGCTATGTAAATCGTCACTTTTTTGAATCCTTATATGTAAATGTTGCACCACAAATCTTATTTGAGTTTGCTACGGATGGTCCAGGATTCATGGGAGATGAACCATATGAAACGCTTGGCGAAAGCTTATCATTACCTCCTATGTTAGAACCAAAACGGGAGCAGATTGAAGAATTGGTTCGCCCGATTGGTACAGTAAGAAGCACGACAGATTTTAAAAAAGAGTAAATTAGGAATTCAGGATAAAGGATTGATAATGGTGAACCAAGCGGAAAAGATAAGTAAAGAAAGTGAGAACTCGTTAAAATTATTTGTCGTTCTAACGCGTGCATTGCAATCAATTGAAAAGCAGGTTATCAAAGATATAAAGAGTCACGGACTGAATTTAACCGAGTTTTCGGTATTGGAGTTGTTGTACCATAAAGGGGAGCAACCAATCCAGAAAATTGGGCAAAAGATATTGCTGGCCAGCAGTAGTACAACCTACGTGGTAGATAAATTAGAAAAGAAAGACTACCTGAAGCGTCAAGCATGTCCTACTGATCGCAGGATAACGTATGCTGTGATTACAAAAGAAGGAACCGAATTAATGGATGAAATTTTTCCGAAGCATATAGAGGCGATGAATGAAATCCTGGGGGGCATCGATTCGGACGAAAAAGAACGGATGATTAGACAGTTGAAGAAATTGGGCTTGCATGCACAAGTGTTATAAGGTGAAAAATCCCTCATCCATTAAGCCTGGATGGGGGATTACTTGTTAGACAGTCTCATTAACTCTCTCTAGTAAAAAACGGCTGTACAAATATGTCATGGCCTTCGATCCATTCCGCGTAAAAGACATCTCGAGCTGTTGTAATTTCTTGTTTCATTAATTCATTTTTAAGCCATTCTTCGCTTAAGTTTGCTTCTTTTAGGTTATCCCAGATAATTTCACCATCATTGATGAGAGTCATAGCGAGATGAGTGGCTTCTGGTCGTAAATTAAAATCATTGCGGTTCGGTACTTGGTAAGTTGATTTTTTCAAAACGGAAACTGTGCCGTCTGTTTCTAAAATGGCATATTCAACCTCTTGAATCGAAAACGCATCTTTGGATCTAAGTAAGTGTTGGAGCTGATTAATGTCCAGATTACTCTTCTTCATTTCTTCACGAATCAGTTTTCCCTGATGAATTATGATAGTAGGACGGCCTTCAAGCAATGCACGTGTACCTTTGTATCTTTGCGTAATTACCTCCGTTACATAAAGGATCACGCCCCATAGTACAACCGCAAACCCAATTTCCAATATACCATTCTCATCATCAAATAGCGCATTCCCGACCAACTCTCCTAATACAAGGGCAGCAATGAAATCAAATGGTGTAAGTTGGGTAATTTGAGTCTTTCCTAATACCTTTGTGAGTACAAATAATGCAACAAATCCGAACAAGGATTCTAAAAAAATTGGTAATAAATGTTCCATGTAAGACAACCCCTTTTGCACATATCCATTGCTTAGGTTATCCAAAATCAACATTTGCATACAAAATTTTAGGAAGAGAGGGATCGCTTGACATAGATGAATGAGCCTTGTCATCACTGTTACTAAATTCGTGAATTAACTGGGGATTAACAAAGACTATAATGTATCCAAAGGTACGTAAGTCGGGATGAGCGTTGATATCTTGATACGAAAGTTGATAAGTCGGGATGAGC